>NZ_CP059674.1:600000-867815 GCF_014068355.1 Mycoplasma tullyi
AGCTAAAGCAATACCACATCCTAAGAATGAGATATTGTCATTGCGGTCGAATGCTACTACATCTAATTTAGGGTTTTCTGCCAACATTGTACGAATCGCAGACGTACCAGCGTGGTTAATTCCTACTACAATAACTTTCATTTTATATATTTATCCTTGTGAATTTCTATTCTAATAAAATTTTAATAATAGATATATTAACTATAATTTAATATTATTTTTAAACCAGTTTTTTTCAAAACAAAATCTGAAAATTGGTAGAAGTATCTACTTCCTTATTTTCTTGTAGATATTGACAAATAAAATAAATTATTTAGACAAACGAACTACATCACGCATAATCATGATTTCTTCGTTTGTTCTTACTTGATAAACATCAAGTTGGCTGTTGTTATCAGATAGTTTTCTGTAATCTGAATACTTTTGTTCAAAGGCTTTTGGATCAAGTGAAACTTTTAATAAGTTAACTTTGTTAACTACTTCTTGAACGATCAGGCTTGCATTTTCACCAACACCAGCAGTGAATACTAAACCATCAATCGGTGCATTGATTTGGTTAGCATACTTAACGATGTAATCAGCAACTCTTTGAGTGTAGATATCTAATGTTAATTGGGTTTTAGGTAAGTTACTTGTAACATCTCTCATATCAGCATAAGTTGATAAACCTAATAGACCTGATTTTTTATTTAGATCATCAATTACTTGATCTAAGGTTTTATTTGTTTGTTTAGAGATGTATTGCACTACAGATGGGTCAATATCACCACTTCTAGTACCCATTACTAAACCTTCTAATGGAGTGAAACCCATTGAAGTGTTGATTGATTTTGAATCTTTGATTGCAGCAATTGAAGCACCATTACCTAAGTGACAGATAACTAGGTTAACCGCTTTTTTATTTAATAGTTCTTCAAAACGCTTAGTTACATAACGATAACTGGTTCCGTGATAACCATATCGTCTAACTAAGTGTTTTTCTTTTCATTCAGCTGGAATTGCATATTCATATGCAACTTCGGGCATACTTGTGTGGAATGATGTGTCAAATACAGCTACGTTTTTAGCAGCTGGAATTAACTTTTGCACCACATCAATTACATCAGCTTCTGGTTTGTTGTGTAATGGTGCAAGTTTAGCTAATTCATAGATTTTTTCAAGTACATCAGGAGTAATTAAAACTGAATCAGTTCAATAAGCACCTTGTACAACACGATGACCAACACCTACGATCTCATCTAATTCTTTTATTACATTATGTTTTTTTAATGAATCTAATAGATGAGTTAAAGCTTCTTTGTGAGTAGGAAAACTCGCACTACCTTCATCTTTTACACCATCTTCAAATTCATATTTAAAAGCACCATCAATAAAGATTCTTTCACATAATCCTTTAGCTAGTACTTTTTCATTAGCATCATATAGTTGAAACTTAATTGAACTAGACCCAGCGTTAATTACTAAGATTTTATTCATTGCTATCTGTCCTTGTCTTTTGTTTTGTTAAAAATAAATATCTTTCTAATCATAAAATAACGATTTATTAAGACATTAATTTTTATCGCTTATTGGTTATCATATTGATAACAATAAATATTATCCGATCCTAACGTCTTCATCAACATATGAGTAATTCCACCTAATGGCATCACTCTTAACTCAAGAAAGGATTGAGGTACTTACTCCTAATTGTCCAATAATCATTAGTGCAATTAATAGTACTAGTGGTACTAAGTTTATTGAAGTTAGGTATGAAGTGATACCGACTGATAAACCTACTGTACCATAACCTGAAGAGTATTCAAAGAATACGTCCATGATGCTAAATCGCGCTTCTGGAACAGCAAAATCTAGAGTGATCTTAGTACCTAATGCTGCAACGATTAAAAAGATTGCACTTAATAAAGTAATTAGATAAGCATTATTAACTGTTTCAGGCGGGATGGATCGTTTGAATAATCTTACTTGTTTATAACCTTTGAATTTTTGGAAGATGGCAACCATCACTAGTGCAAATGTGGTGGTTCTTACACCCCCTGCGGTTGATGAAGGCGCAGCCCCAATAAACATCAATAAGCTGAGCATTAATTTTGAAACATCGGTTAAGTTGTACATACTAATCGTTGCAAAACCAGCAGATCGAGTTGAAAAGATCATGAACCACAAATTGAAGACATAATCAAATTTAGGATATTTCCCATAAATTGTGTGATACAGATCTTCTGGTGATTTGATGTTTAATGAAGGTTCAAATTGAAGATTATTCTTTAATGATTCTTCAAAGAATTGTGAAGTGACATTAAATGAACTATTTTTACTTAATAGTTCGACTGGTGCCACAATTAGGATTGGCAACGTTAATAAAATTGCGGATGTTATTAACGACAATTTAGTAAAGATACTAAACTTATATTTCAATTGATTTTTATAAAGCTTTTTGTATCTAAGTTTTTCATAGATATCAAAGATTGTTGGATAACCAATTCCTCCAATAAAGAACTGGGTAGCAGTAATAAATAATAAAACAAGATGTTGGTCGTTTCTAAAACTAGATAAAGAAAAAGGGCCAAAGATATCAAATCCGGCGTTGTTTATTGAAGAAACTGAGTGGAAAATTCCAGCTCAGATAGCTGCTCCAACATTATGAAATGTAAAGAATTTTTTATAAGGATTGTCAACAGTGATTTGAGAAGCTTTGAAATCAACCAACGAACTATTAACGTCGGTATTTTTTAAATCCAGAATATTTTGTTGTTCAAAAGCAGGAACGAAATAAAAATACAGGGCATAAAAGATTGCATAAACAATCTGAAAGATCATTACTGCAGTAACTGCAACTATGATTGTTTTAGAGGTCGTTGATATTTTTTCACCACCACGTTCAGATTGAAGTAATAAGGTTTTTTCTAGTGATGAACGATCTTTAAAAATCTTGGCAAAGACTTTTCAAATCATATATCAGAAAACTACGAAACCCACTCCACCAACTTCAATCAGAACAGCTAAAATTACCTGTCCAAAAATTGTATAAGTTTCTCGCACTACCAGCGTTGATAAACCAGTATCACTGAACGCAGAAGTAGCTATAAAAAATGAGTCAATGAACGAATATTTAGCTTTTTCAATTAACGGTTTAGCAGCTAACCCTTGAAACGTAATATTAGTCACTTTTTCATACGTATCACTATATCTCAAAGATATCGGTAAATACAATAGAATTGATCCGATTAAAATGAAATAAATATAGAAGTGAGCAATCTTCTGACTGATAGTTTCACCAATAAAAATGATCCTTAATCACTTAATGACTTTTTCTTTTTTATTGAGTGAATTTTTGCGTTTTTTACCGTTAATATTTAACATTTTAATTATTTGCGTCTATTTCGGTTGGGTTAATTTCGTTCTTAACAATCTCAACAAGTTTAACTTTTGTTTCTTCATCATATTCTAGATATTTAACAGTCATGAAATCGTCATGATAAATACCATCTTCAAATCTTGCATTCTGTTCAGTGTTGTTATTGATATAGTCTAATAATTTTAGATTTTTCTTAACAGTAATATTTTTATTTATGTATTTGTGTAAGAAGTACTGTGCGTTTATTGAAGAGTCGACCATTCAAGTGTAAGCATTAATTTCTTGAACTTGACCTACTTCATCTTGTTCGTCATAGATTTGACCAACTAGTTGTTCAAGTAAATCTTCCATGGTAATAATTCCAATTGATTCATAATCATTAAAATTATTAACAACTATTGCGATCTGAACCCTTTCACGCTTCATTAGATACAGCACTTTATCTAATTTGTAATCAGTTAATACGTAAATTGGTTCACTTAAGTATTCAGTTCAATTATCTTCATCCTTGTTTTCAACTATACTTAGATAATCTTTTAAGTGTAAAACGCCTATGGTTTTGTTTTCATCATTGATGATGGGTATTCTTGAAACGTTATCTGCTAAAAACCTTTTTTTGATCAAACCAATTGAACTATGCTCATGAACATAAATAACTTCTTTTCATTTGGTATATACCTGTCCAATTAAAGTTTCGTCAAAATTAATGGCATTTTTAATTAATAATGCTTCATCATTTTCAAGAACACCCTCATTCTTAGCTTCGTCAATAAAGAATGTTACTTCTTTTTCGCTAGTTTGTGTTTTTGAATATTTTTTAAAGATCTTAGATATTAAATAGGTAATCGGCAATACCAAATAATAAAAGAAGATCATTAAAAAGCTAAATAATAGAACTGTTTTAATCGGTCTAAATTTAGCTATTGATTTAGGTGTTATCTCACCAAAAAATAAAGTTACAAAAGTTGTTACGAATACAGCCAGCGAAGAACCAACAGCCTGATTATCAACAATCCTATTAAATAGAAGTGTTGAAAGTGTTGAGATAATAATATTCGCTATATTATTACAGATCAGAATTGTTGATAGTGTCAACGTAAAGTTTTTAATCAACTTATTGATGATCTTCGTTCTTAACTTCTTTTGTATATTGTGTTCTTTTATATATCCATTTCATTTAAAGCTAGTTAAACTCGTGAATGCTGTTTCTAAAGCAGAAAAGATCACAGAAATGAATAAAAAAGCGAAAATTAGCACTCCATATATTACATATATGGCTATAGAACTATTATCCGTGACTATGGACCTACCGCCCGTGACGGATGAACTCTCTTCAGATGTCATATAATTTAATATTTAAATTATAGATAATTATATTATATTTAACCTCAACAGAACACTCCCTAGGACCAAACAGAAATTTACGATTAAATTTTATTTTTAATTGTTGATCATCTAGATAACATAATCATCTACTAAATATTTAAAAAAACTTCTTATTGATTTGTTCTAAAAATATTTTGTATTTGAACCAACTTTTTATACATTTTAAGTGTTTAAGCCCTTCTCGCTTTACAGATATAAAACTTATTAAAAGAACAAAAAAATAAACAGTAATTGTCTATAAGATCAATTACTGTTTATTTTGTTTTTATAAATTTTTACCGTATATTTTTAATTTTTTAAGAAACGGTTCTCTTTAAACTTTGAATAGTAAGTTTATTGGTTGCAGCATCAATTAAACATACATATGATTTATTTTTTTCAAGTTTATCTTCGATTATTTTTTTCGCTAAAAAATTCTCTACTTCTTTTTGAATGTATCGTTTTAATGGTCTAGCACCAAATGCTATATTAGAACCGTTTTTTACAACGTTTTCAATAACTGATTTATCAAACACGATGTTAATTTGTTGTTCTTTAATACGGTTACTTAAATCACCTAATAATCTTTGAGCTATAGCAAACAGATCTTTATCATTTAATGCCTTAAATGTGATTATTTCATCTATTCTATTTAATAATTCAGGTCTTAATCTTTTCTTTAAATCATCAAGCGCTTTAGGTGGATTGTTAGCTAAAATATGTTCAGCACCTACGTTTGAAGTCATGATGATAATGGTATTCTTAAAGTTAACTAATCTGTTGTGATTATCTGTTAATTGACCATCATCTAGGATTTGAAGTAAGATGTTTAAAACGTCTGGATGAGCTTTTTCGATTTCATCAAATAGAATTACAGCATAAGGTTTAGTTCTTATTGCATCAGACAAAACACCTGGTTGATCATAACCTACATATCCTGGGGGTGATCCAATTAGTTTATCTACTGAATGTCTTTCCATAAACTCAGACATATCAATTCGAACCATCGCTTTTTCATTATCGAATAGACAATAAGCTAATTTTTTAGCAACTTCGGTTTTACCTACACCAGTCGGACCTAAGAATAAGAATGATCCAATAGGACGATTAGGATCATTGATTTGAGCTCTACCTCTTAGAACAGCATCTGAAACATTTGTTATTGCATGATCTTGACCTTTAACATATTTAGCAAGATCGTTTTTAAGCTTTAATAGTTTTTGTTGTTCAGAAGCAACTAACTTACTTAAAGGAATCTTAGTAGCTTGTGAAATTACTTCAGCTATTTCAACTCTAGAAATTGAAGTTTTTATTAAATTGTCGGTAAATTCGCTCAATTCTTTAGTTTTCTTTTCGATTTCTTCTTGTCGCTTTGGAATTTCTAAATAAAGTAATTTAGATGCTTGTGTATATTCACCCTTAGCTTGTAATCTTTCGATTTCAGCTGTTAAATTAGTAACTTCTTCTTTTAATTTATTAATGCGTTCGTAAATAGTTTTTTGTTGAGTTCATTTAACTGTTAATTCATTTTGTTTATCAGTTAATTCTTGAATTTCTTTTTTTAATTGATCGATTCTTCCGAGTCTAACGTTAGAGTGATTTTCTTTCTTTTCACGTTCTAGAGCAGCTAACTCAGTATTTAGATGAATAATCTTTTGCTTAATGTTATCTAATTCTGGTGGTAGTGAATGAATTAATGTTTTGATTTTAGCTGCAGCTTCATCAATTAAATCGATTGCTTTATCTGGTAAGTATCGATCTGAAATATAACGTGCAGACATTTCAACAGCTGCAACTAATGCATCATCAAAAATTCTTACCTTGTGGAATGCCTCTCATCTTTCTCTAAGCCCACGCATAATTGTTAATGCTTCTTGCTTAGTAGGTTCATCTACAAGAATTTTTTGCATTCTACGTTCTAGTGCACCATCTTTTTCGATGTACTTACGATATTCATCAATTGTTGTTGCACCGATCACTTTAATTTCACCACGAGCCATCATTGGTTTTAAAATGTTAGCAGCATCCATTGCTGAATTTGATGAATTCTTACCCATACCTACAAGTTGATGAATTTCATCAATAAACAAGATCACTTTACCATTAGAATTCTTAGCTTCTTTTAAGATCTTATTTAATCTTTCTTCAAATGAACCTTGGAATTGCGTCCCTGCAATTAATGAAGATAAAGATAATTCAACTACTTCAACATCTTTTAAATTATCAGGAACATCACCATTAACGATTTTTCTTGCAAAACCTTCTACGATTGCTGTTTTACCCACTCCGGGTTCACCAATTAAGACAGGGTTGTTCTTATTTTTTCTACTTAAGATTTCAATCAATCTTCTTATTTCTTCTTCTCTACCGATCGTAGGATCAATAGTGTTTCTAGCAATTTCATCGTTTAGATTACGTGAATATTTACTTAAAACATTTTTTTCTTCTGTTGGAGTAAAACTAGCAAACATATGTACACCTCTCTTCGTCTAATAAGTTAATTATAACAAAAAATTAGCACTTAGGTGGTGAGAGTGCTAATCAATTGAAATGATTGTTATATTAAGGCTATAGCCTTATTTTTTAATTAAAGGATGCCACGAAATTTGCTAATTGCATCTTTTGCAGCTTTAATTTCGGCTTTGTGCGTGTTTGAATCTTCTCCTTCACCATACATGATAGTACCTGCGTAAAGACTCACTTTATGAAGATTATTTTGTCGATCAAATGTTCTTTTATAATGAATTTTTGTATTCGATCCAGTTGAATGAATTATTTCTTGGAAAATTGACTTATAATCGGTATTTTCAGATAACAGACCTTTTTGGTAATAACCTATGATCGTATCATTTAAGATCTTTCTTACTGCATACTCACCTTGATCTAAATATACAGCTCCAATAAACGCTTCAAAGATATCTTCAAGGATTTTAGGTGGTAAAGGTACAGCTTTTAGTCCTTCACCAACCCTAATATAATTAATTAACTCTAATTGAATAGCTGCTTTAATTAATGTGCTTGATTGGATTAGTTTGATGCGATCTTTAGTCATTTCACCTTCAGATGAATCTGAATGATTGAATAAATATTCAGCAACTATTTTATTAATGATCGCATCACCTAAAAACTCTAATCTTTGATAGTTGTATTTTAGATGCATTTCATTGGTATACGAATTGTGCGTTAAAGCTTCTTCATAAAGTCCAATGTTGTTTGTAACAATCTTGAATTTCTTTAATAATAATTCGATGTCTTTTGCTTCCAAATTAACATAAACAACAAGTTTGTCATCGTCAAGATTCTCATTAAGACCTAAACGATTTTTTTGTTTCAAATTAGCGTAAATAACTGGGTAATTATCTTTGATGAAATTGCTAATCTTAACAAGATTCTTATCAGAAATATTCTTATTGCTTAATGGATTATTTTTAGATTCTTTTTTTGAATCTTCTTTTTTTTCACTATCGTTATTTTTTTGGTTTAAAGTTTCTTGTTTTTGATATTGTTCCGGTTTCTTTTTATTGTTATCGTCTTTTGATTTATCAACAGATTTTTTTTGGTTATTATTATTAATCTTTTGTTGATTTTTATTTAAATTTACCGTATTATTTGAATTATTTCTATTTTCTTGTGGTTGTTTTTTATTTGCTAAATTGTGTTGAACTTGACTAGTTTTAATTTCTGTTTTATTTACTTGTTTGGTAGCTTCTTGTAATTGTGGATTTTCTGTTTTCTTAGCTTTATTTTTTTTAGAACTATCTTTTACATTAACTTTTGTTTGATTACTTGTAAAGTTAGCACTTAGAGGTGATTCAACAAGCGTGCTTTTAGATGGTTTTTGTTGGTTTAAAGATTTTGTTTGTTGATTATCATTTTTTTGTTCAACGTTTTTTTGGGCTTGATTATTAGAATTCTTTTGATCAGGTTTTGCTGATCTATCCTTGTTATTTTGATAGCTAATAACAGAAGATGACTCTACATCCTTACTTTTAGATGGTTTTAGTTGTTGATTATTATTTTTTTGTTCAACATTCTTTTGAGCTCTATTCTTAGAGTTTTTTTGATCAAGTTCTACTGATTTCGACTGATTATTCCTAGAGTTAACAACTGTAGGTGATTCAGTAATCGTATTTTTAGATTGTTTAGACTGATTTAAAGATTTTGTTTGTTGATTATTATTTTTTTGTTCAGTATTTTTTTTAGATTGATTATTCGAGTTCTTTTGATCAAGTTTTACTGTTTTAGATTTATTGTTTTGTGAGTTAATGTCAGAAGATAATTCTTCAACAATACTTCTTGGTTGCGTAGATTGATTCAAGAGTTTTGTTGGTTGTTTATTATTCTCTGTGTTGGTTACATTATTCTTCTGATTTTTTTGATTGTTAACAAATTTGTTATTTGCTTGTTTAGCTTCTTTTTGATTATTGTTTTTAGGAGTTAAATTTTGTTGTTGAGATTTAACTTTTTGATCTAGATTTTTGTCAGAATTAGGAGCTATTAAATTACTTTGTTTAAATGTTTCAAAACTTCTTTTGATAATTAAATTTATAGCTGTTTTTGCCGTAGATTTATCCAAATTTGTATTAACTTGAACTTGTTTGTTAGCTACTGATTTCTGATTTCTGTTCTCTTGTTTTTTATTATTAGAAAAGTTATTATTGTATCTTCTTTGATTTCTATTTTTATTAACTTTTTTATTAGCTTGTTTATTGTTATTATTTCGTTTTTTAGAACGATTTTTTACAGTTTCCTCAGATCTAATTTTTTTAGCTTCTTTTTCTTGAATTTCTCTGATTTTTTTATCGTAATCAGGATCGTTTAACGCCACTGGTTTTTCTGTGTGCTTTCTACCCGTAACACCTAATTGATGTAAAAACTTACTAGATTTAGGCGCCATTTTAAACATTCTTGGCGTCGGTCTTTCTGTCTTAGGCTCTTCGGTTTTATTTTTGTTATGTTTTGATCTTCTATTTCTTCTAAAATGATTTGGTTTTTTTGTCTTTTTTGTAGTATTTTTCTCTGTATTATCCATATAAGAATAGCATTAATGCTTTGTATAAAAATTAAATAGATTGGATGAGAATTTACTAATTAATTTAATTCAAAAAAGTCAAAGAATCTTTTGTAATTTTCTCAATTAAATTATTTAATAAACTATCGTGCGCTAAACGAATAGTTGAATAAAATTGTTTAGCATCAGCTGAACCGTGAGTTTTTAGAACTAATTTATTTAGTCCTAGTACAACAGCACCAGCATTATTTTTATAATCAAATGTTTTAGTAATTTGATATATAACGTTCGCTGAGAACAAAGCCCCCAGTGGATTTATTTTATAATTTTTCTTTAAAATTTTACCAACTGACTTTAGTGCACCTTCTAATGATTTAAGCACTAAATTACCAGAGTAACCATCACTAACTAATAGATCACATTCACCATCAATCAATCCTCGTGGTTCAATGAATCCTAAGAAATCTAGAGTTTTGTCGTTTTCTAGTAGATTATAAGCAACTTGGTGGTATTCAAATCCCTTGTTTTTTTCAGTACCAATATTAAGTACACCTAACCTAGGTTGATAATTAAGCACATTATTAATAAAGATATTAGCCATCTTACCTAGATAGTATAGTTCTTCACCCGTATATTCTTTATTAGCACCAACATCTAAGAATCAAAAACCTTTCTTAGTTACTGTTGGCACATATGACATGAACCCGATCTTGATTTTAGGGTGAATCTTACCAAGCAAATTATATGTTAAAGCAACATAAGCACTTGATGATCCTGCTGATACAATCGTATCAACTTCATCATTTTTTAATAGTTCAATTGTTAGATACATTGAACTATCTTTTTTACGATAAGCAGTTAAAACCGAATCGCTCATACTAATTTCATTAGTAGTATGAACGATTCGATAATTTAAGAATTTCTTATTTTCAACTAGTGGTTTGATCTGTTTTTCATCACCAACTAAAACAAAAGATAAATCTTTGTGAGTTTTAGCATATTTAATTACAGCTTTAACAGCTTCACTAACTGAGTTTTCAAAACCCATGCAATCAACTGCGATTCTAAACATTATTGCACACCGATGTAATATTGGTAGAGTTTTTGTGCACCATTGATTGCTTCACAATAGATACCAAACTTCTCTGAGATCAGTTTAACAATTGTTCTTACTTCAGAACTTGTTGTATTCTTACCATAGATGATTAAAACTAGTTCAGGTTTTTTAACCTCATCAATTAGTTGAGATACTGTATCTAGTAAACATTTATAAATATCGCTATCACTAACGATAATTTTCTTCTTCATTACTCCAATGTAATCACCTTTGTGAACTTGAAGATGAGGATATTTAATGTTTTTTACAGATGTTGAGATAAATGCTGATCCAGTAGATTTGATAATCTTGTTTAAAACTTTAACGTTGTTTTTAAGATTATCTGAACGCATGTAACCACTAATTGCACTTAATGATTCAATAAAGTTTTGACATGAGATCAGTTCACAATTAATGTATTTTTTTAATAATGAGATTGCTTCTCTTGCTGATAGTAATAAGTTCGTATCATCAACAACGATAATCACATTCTTAGATTTAACGCTATAGATATTCTTAACGAAATCTTTGATTGTTGGATTACCAGTAGCTGATGTATCAATAAACTGATCAACATCATAGTTTTGCACGATCATTCTACCAAGAACTCGTGAAGGAACAGTAGCAATAATAGCGGTTTCATTTTTAAAGTTCTTAATCTTAGATAGATCAATATCCATTAAAAGATCGATAGGTTTGTTTTCTGACTTATTCAGATTACTGTCATCTTGCTTACGCTCAGTAACCTGTTTGTTCATGTTTTCGATCTTAACTTTTAAAAACTCACCATAAACTTGAGCGTGTTTTAAAACTATATCTGGAGTTAAAGTGTG
This sequence comes from Mycoplasma tullyi, assembly GCF_014068355.1. Lineage (NCBI taxonomy): Bacteria > Bacillati > Mycoplasmatota > Mollicutes > Mycoplasmatales > Mycoplasmataceae > Mycoplasma > Mycoplasma tullyi. Next base: position 611,664 of record NZ_CP059674.1, read on the forward strand.
AGCGTGAAGTTTAACGATCCCTTCACTTTCATCGTTAATTAAAACTAAAGACTCAACATCTTTACTAATTTCTTTTTTAAATTTTTCTTCGTTAAATTTGCTCTTAGTTTGATCGTCTTTAGCTTTTAATCCTAGTTTTAATAAGAACTCAGTACAATAACCATGACCTTCTTCAACTAATTCTTGTTCAGCTTTAGCTGATAAAGCTTTCTTATTAGTAAATTGCTTATCATCATTAAGTACTGAAAAATCTTTGGTTAGATCAGTTAACATTCCTTCTAAGAATGAAACTAAACCAAATCCACCTGAATCAACAACTTTAGCAGACTTAAGTGCTGGTAACATCTTAGGAGTTTGCTTAAGTGCATCTTTAGCAAACTCAGTTGCCATCTCAAACAATTGTTCAACTGAACTGATTTCGTCTTGTTTTTCTAAAAGTTGTTCAGCTGTTAATCTAATAACAGTTAAAATAGTCCCTTCGACGGGTGATTGAATCACACTATAAGCAACCTCTTTAGCTTCTTTAAACGAATTGATTAATTGCTTAATATCAACTTCATCACTCTCAGGTAATGACTTGGTAAACCCTTTAATGATCTGACTAAAGATCACCCCAGAGTTACCACAAGCATTCATGAATAATCCAGTCGCAAACACTTTTCCCAAGTTTTGTAATGAACTGAACTCTTGATCACTAATAGCATCAACACCACCCTTAGTAGTGATCTTCATGTTTGTTCCTGTATCACCATCTGGAACAGGGAAAACGTTAAGGTTATTAATGTATTCATAACGATTAAAAATTACATTATAACCTTCAATGAACATCGATTGAAGTTGCTTGGTATTTAACGTTTCTGAAGCCATAAAAAAATCTATCCTTTAATTTCTTTAATAATTACATTGATAAAGTACGGATGATGATCATCCCAGCGTGATAGTTCATAATAGATCATGCTTTGAGCCATTAAACATACCTGATAGGGTCTAATGCCTAGCTTGCAAACAACTGTGATCGTAATTGTGTCCTCATCGATCTCGATATCATCATCGCTCAGTTCACTAGTTATTCCTGGTACTAATTTGATGATTTCTTTTAACCAACCCTTGATGAGATCATCATTATATATAGTTTTAGTTGTTTCCATTTAGGTAATATTTTACCAAATTTATTTTTCTTCGTAGTATTTGGGGTTAAGATCATTCATAAACCAAGCTGGTTGCTTGGTTTGATATTCATCTTGATCTAGATACTTCAAGATGAAATCTTGATCGTAGTTAGCTAGATCAAAAATGATCTTGTAACTGTGTAATAATTGGTGTTTAAAATTCCCTTGATTATTTTGGTATTGCTTCTTAGCATACTTATAATCACCCACCACAGGGTGATTGATATATGACATATGTACTCTAATCTGATGGGTTCTACCCGTAATTAGTTCAACATCTAATAGAGTATAGTTTTGTTTCTTAAAGTAATATAGGGTTTTATAACTGGTAATAATTGGTTTATTATCATTAGTTTTTTCTTTTTGGATAGTTACCAAAGATTTGTTTGGATCTTTGGTTAAATAAGCTGACAACATCGCTTTTTTAGGATTAACTTCTCCATGAACCACACAATGATAAAACTTTTTCAAATCACGATTTTTAATAATCTGATTCAGTGCTTGTTGGGCTTTAAGATTTTTAGCACCCAACATAATCCCAGTCGTATAAGTATCAAGCCGATTAACAATACTTGGCACGTAAGCTTGATTATTTAAATAATCATATTGGTTAGACTTAACCAAATAATGAACCAAGCGATTTTGCATATGATCATATTGGCTTGGTTCATTGGTATGTTGAGCTGAAATCCCCAAGGGTTTTTCAAAGATCACTAGATTTTCATCTTCATAGATTAAATCTAATTCAGGTTTAGCTTTGAAAAACTCTGGCTCTTTTTTCTTATGATCAGTTCTTAAAAAATCATAATAACTGATCTTGTCATTAACTCTTAAGATGTAATCAAAATCGATCCGTTTATTATTAACCGTAATATCCTTTTTACGAATCATCTTATAGATATTAGTTCTTGTGTAGTTTTTTAAAAACTTAAACAAGAACTTATCAATCCGAATACAATCATCTACTGATTTGATAACGATCGTTTTTTTCATAACTTGTTTAATTCGTATAAGATGATGCCACTACTTGTAGCTACATTTAGTGATTCAGCATACTGATTATTAATCACGATCTTGATCGTTTGATCTGCTTGATTTAATAATTTATCACTTACCCCATTGGCTTCATTACCAAAGATGATGATATTACCTAACTCATGATCAAACTCATCTAAAGGTGTAGCATCTTTGTGATTGGCGGTAGCTACTAATCTTAATCCCTTCTTTTTGATTGCACCAATGAACTGATCTAAGTCTTTGATGATACTGATTTGATTACTAAAGATTGCACCAGCAGATGCTCTTATTAATTTGGGATTATATAAATTAACTGAATCATTAATTAAAACTTTGGTTAAATTAAACGCTGCAGCATTTCTTAAGATCGTACCAAGATTGCTTGGATCTTGGATATGATCTAAGAATAAGTAATTATGTTGATTACTTAGATCAAAGCTTTGATGATGTAAATCTTTTAATAAGTAATAAAAATAACAATCTCCAGCTTGGGTGTTGATCTTTTTTAATTGATCATTCAATTGATCAGAGATCATAATCCAACGCACTTTGTGTTGTTTTAGTTTGCTTTTAATGTTTGTAATAATCTTTTGATCAAAAGATTCACTAACAAAGATCGTGTGTGGAATCCAATTATTATTTAAGGCGATTAGATTGTTTTTAATTCCACCAACACAAAAATAATCACTAATCTGTTTGTTATAACCATTCTTGAATGCGATCTTTAAATCTTTAAAGATCGGATTATTTTTGGCATTAATTTTGTGAAAGTTGATCATTATTCATCGTTTTTAGATAATCATCTAAAACCTTAATTAGTTTACCAAAGTCCTTCTTGTTATCCAAACTAAAACCACTAGCAAACTTATGCCCACCACCGTTGAACATCGCTGCAAAGTGGTTGATTGGAATATCATAAGATCTAATTGATCCCTTTCACTTTTGGGATTGATCATCAAAATAGATTGCGGTTCAGATTTTTACCCCAGCAATGTTATTTAGTGCGTGCACCATTGTCATTGGTGATTTGATCCCAAAGCGCTTGTGCGCACCTTTTCTAACAGCAATATAAGCTAAACCGTTTGGGGTGATCGTAGCATGATTAACCACATAAGAATAATACTTGTGTTCAAGGATCGGTTTTACATAAACAGCATCGTGAACTTCGTTCCGATTAAATCCAGTCGCTAAGATCTCAGCAGTCATCATGAATGTACTTGGAGTGGTTGCTAAATATATAAATCTACCAGTATCAGTAATAATTCCTGCATAAATATATTTAGCAATGATCGAATTTAATTTAAACCCCATTCACTTGATGAATCAACCGATCATCTCAGCAGTTGATGAAAAGGTTGGATCAACTCATTCAATTGATCCAATGATCTCAGTCTTGGGATGATGGTCGATTCGTATAATCTCTTTTACCAATTTATGCTGACCAGTTAAGATTCTTTCAGCATTCGCAGTATCAAAAACAATCCCTAGTGATTGTTCTAAAAAATCAATATCAACAGGTTGTTTTTCAAACGGAAATAAACTTGCTCCTAATTCAGGATCAAGTTTATATGTTCCCATTACATAAACCTTTTTTTCTGGGAACATATTGTTAATTAATTCTTTAAATGCGAATGCTGAACCTAAAGCATCAAAATCGGGACGTTCATGAACAAAGAAAGCCAGGTTATCAAATTCCTGGACTTTAGCTCAGATCTGATCATGAACTTCTAATTGTTGTCTCATTGTTTATTTAAATCAAATTGGATAATATCATTAGTTATTGAATTATCAATAACTACATCTAAAAAATCTAATTTAGCTTCGATCTTATCAATAACTTCAATCCTTGGATTGGTAATTGGTTTTTTAGGTGCATATAATGAACAAGCATCAGAATAAGGTAGGATGGAAATCTCATAAGTTCCGATCTTCTTAGCGTGTTCAATGATTTGGCTTTTATCATAACACAATAAAGGTCGTAGTACTAATAAATCTTTGGTAGCGTTTGAGATTACCTTCATGCTGTTCACAGTTTGTGAAGCAACTTGACCAAGTGATTCACCTGTAGCGATACAGTCATAACCATACTGAGTTATTAGTTTATAAGCAATCTTATAAAAACATCTGCGCATTAATGTGATGCGGTAGTTTTCATAATTAGTGTGAGAGATTTCTTTAAGTACATTGGTGAAGTTATGAATGAAGATTTTAGCATCGTTTACTTCGTTGTGTTTACTAACTGTTTGAGCTAGTAAAACAGTTTTATCCAAAGCTTGCTTTGAAGTATGAGGCGGAGTAATAAACGTTAAAAAATCAACGTGCATACCTCTTTTATAAAGTAGATCACTAGCAACAGGTGAATCGATTCCACCAGATAATAAAACTAGCACTTTTCCCGATGATTTTACTGGTAAACCACCAGCTGCATTGTATTTATGTAAATATAAAAAGAAGTAGTTTTTGACTACATCAATGCTAATAACTTTAGTTGGGTTATTTAGATTAATCTTAATCTCACGATTTTTTAAACAGTGAGCTGCTAAAGTCTTTTTTAAATCAAGACTACTAAGTTCATAACTTTTATCTTTTCTTTTGATTTCAAAAGCTAGTTCATCGTCATCATTAACCATCTCAAGAACTAAATCTTGTAATTGATTTAGATCGCGAGGCAATTGTTGAACCAAACAAACATAACTGATTCCTGGTATTCTTTTTAAGATATCAATCAGTTGTGTTTGATCTTGATCACGATAATTCGTTATCAAGAAATGATCGTAATGTAAACTAAGTTTTAATTCAAACTTAGATATTGCTTGATGTAAGTTATCTTTTAATTGATTAATAAAGTTGATTCGGTTGTTATTTTTTAATCATAATTCACCGAATTTGATCATGATCTGATAATTGCTAGGATTCATACTCACTAAATAATTTTATGTAATTTCAAAAATTCTTTATCAGATCTATTCATCTTAGGACTAATTCCTTTGATGATGTGGTCTTGATATCATTTGGTAGCTTGTTCAATGTATGATTCAATACTTGATCTTTCTAATTTCATATCAACCACATCAATTAAACGTTGATTTAAATCAATTGCATCGGGATTTTGGTAATCTTCAGGACGCAAGAAGATCACTCCAAATCTTCCATACTTCGCATTTCTTAGATAAAGATAAAGTGAAAGTTGTAACACGTATTCTTTCTTAACTTGAATCTGATGATTTTCATCATATCATTCAAGGTATTTTTCACGTTTAGCTTTAACGATTGGTAACCCCGATTCATCTGTCATCATTCTTAATGATCCATCAACTTTTTTATAACTTAACTTATCAATCGAAGTTGTCTTAATTTCTAACATCGGATGATCTTGATCATATAAAAGATTACCATCTTCATCAACTGGTTCACCATCAGGAATCCCACCAAAGATCTGATTATCTTTAAATAGATCAAAACCAACTTGAGTTGGTTCATAAGATTTATAGTTAATCTTAAATTTCTTCATGACATAGTCTCGAACCTTTGGTTCAATCACAACCCCAGCTTTTGATAAAATTGGGTCCATTGTTTCATAATAAAGATTAACCATCTTGAGTCACTCCATAAATGGGGTGCTAAAATCATTAATTCCTAAAATAGTAGGAAAACGACTACCGGTAATCTTTTTAAACTTTTTGCCAAAATCTTGTTTGTATTTTTCAGATAGAATTAGTTGGTCATCAACAATCCTAAAACATTCTGAGAGATTTAAATCTTTCTTAAAAGGCATATCTTTATTTATTAAAATTATTATATAAAAACCATGTTTAATAAAAGATATGTAATTAATCAACATTTAGAATTAAAAAAGATTGATAATTACCAAATTAACGAACTATACGACTTTTTAAACAACCTAAATGATGAACACCATTTAGGGTTTAGCAAAAGCGATGTTGATTTAATTAATCTAGAAGAATACATCGTTTTAGCTAAAAGAAGATGAGTTGATAAAAACTCATACTTATTTGTTATCTATCTAGATAATCAGATCTTTGGTTTAGTAAAGATTGATGTTAATAAAACTAACGGGCAAATTAAGTATTTAGTAAAAAACTATGATCCAAAGATCATCGAACAACTAATCGATTTCTTTATTCGAGTAGCTAAATCAACTAATCTTAAATGGTTATATCTAAAAGTTGAACAAGATAATAATCAATTAGATGAGATCTTAAATATTGTTTGTATGTATAAACTTAATTCTTTGGAATTAGAAGAGATCAATATTATTAAATCTAATACTAAACTAATTGATCACTATTGAGCAAAGCGAGTTTAAATATATTTATATTTAAATTTATTTTATAATACTTACGAGTTATTAATGCGCCCATAGTTCAATTGGACAGAACACCTGACTTCGGATCAGGCGGTTATAGGTTCGAGTCCTATTGGGCGCGCCATTAACTTAACACTAATAAACTAACTAACTAACTTACAACGCCAAGTAAACCCTTACTTGGCTATTTTTTTGTTTAAGTTGATTTATCGGTGATTTAGGTTGTTGTGTTATTTAGCGACTGATTACGTATTCTACTCAATTAATTAATGAGTGATTTTTCATCCATGAATATAAAAAAAACATAATCCTTCGAAAGGATTATGTTTTAGTTTTTTAAAGATTTTGATGACTATTTCTTAGCTTTTTTAGCTTTTTTGTTTTTCTTCTTTTTACCTGAAAGTAAGTCATAGTCGTCATCATCGTCTTCATCAGAATCTTCGTCTCCGAAGATTGAAGAAGCAGCATCTTCATCGAATTGTGATAATCAGTCATCAGCATCTACTGATTCAGTATCAACACCTTTTAATGCTGGAATGTCTTCTTCGACATTAACGTCTTCAGCTTCACCTTGAACGTATACGAATCAGTTACCGTCTTCGTCGAAGTCACCTTCGTATCATTCTCATTCACCATCTTCTAGGTAGTAACCGAAGTTTTCATCACCGATGTAGTCATCGAAGTTAATTTCACCATTTTCATCTGCATAGATGTAGTGTTCACCTTCAACTTCAACTTCTTCGATCTCTTCAGGAGCAGCTTCTTCTTCAGATTCTTCATCTGTATCAGATTCTTCTGCTTCTTCTTCGTCAGCGTCAGTTTCTTCAGAACTTTCAGTTTCTTCAGCTTCTTCTTCAGAATCTTCTTGTGTTTCTTCTTCAGAATCAGCTTCGTCTTCTGTTTCTTCTTCAACTGGTTCTTCTTCAGATTCAGTTTCTTCTACTTCTTCGTCTTCAGCTTGTTCTTCTTGAGGTGATTCAGATTCTTCTGTTTCCTCAGAAGCTGGTTCTTCTGGAGCAGTTTCTTCTTCTACTTCTTCATCATTCTTAATGAAGTTGTTATCTTCATCGAAGTAACCAGCTCAAACTCATTCACCTTCATCGTCGTAATGACCGTAGTTTTCATCACCTACGTATTTTTCTCAGAATTCAGCTTCTTCTTCTGCTTCTGGTTCTTCTTCAACCGCAGGTTCTTCTTCAGATTCAGCTTTAGCTTCAGCCTCTTCTTCTGTTGCAGCTTCTTCTTCAACAGATGATTCCTCTTGTGCTTCTTCAGCTTCTAATTCTGATTCAACTGAAGCTTCTTCTTCAGCTGCTGGTTCTTCAACAGCAGGTTCTTCCTCAACTTCTTTTTCAACTTCGCTGTTACCACTAAAGTCTACGATTTCAGGTTCAGGTTGATCGTCTTCACTGATTTCTTCTAGTTCAGATTTATCATCAAAATCAATTGCTTCAGTTGGTGAAGTTTCTTCTTCAGCTGATTGTTCTTCTGCTTCTTCAACTTCTTCAGTTTCTTTTTCTTCTTCGTTTCTTACGAAGTTATTATCTTCATCGAAGTAACCATCTCAGATTCATTCTTCGTCTTCGTCGTAATGACCATAGTGTTCATCACCAACGTATTTTTCTCAGAATTCAGTTTCTTCTTCTTGAGTTTCTTCAGGTTGAGCTTCAACTTCTTCTTTAGATTCCTCTTCTGGAGTCTCTGTTTCTTCCTCAGATTCTTCAGATTGAGTTTCCTCTTCAGATTCAGCTTGAACTTCTGCTTCTTTGTCTTCAGATTCTTCTAGACTAGGTTCTGAACTCTTAGCGTTAGCACTAAAGTCAATGATTTCAGGTTCTGGTTGTTCATCTTCACTGATTTCATCTAAAGAACTATCTTCTTCTTGTTCTTCTTGAACTTCTTCTTCAGGTTGTTCAGATGATTCTTCATCACTTGAAGCTACATATTCATCTTTATCGTCTGAAGTTGATTCAACTTCTTCAGACTTATCAGATTCTTCATCGTTTCTAAAGAAGTTTTGGTCTTCGTCGAAGTAACCATCTCAGATTCATTCTTCATCTTCATCATAATGACCATAGTGTTCATCACCAACGTATTTTTCTCAGAATTCAGCTTCTTCTTCTTGTGCTGCTGGTTCTTCTTCAATAGCAGGTTCTTCATCAGCTGGTTGAGCTTGAACTTCTTCATGTTGTTCTTCAGCTTCTGCTTCTGGTTGAACTTCTTCTTCTACAGCAGTTTCAACTTCTTCGTGAACTTCTTCACTAGCTGGTTCTTCAATAGCTTCTTCTACTTCAGGAGCAGTTTCTTCAACTACTTCTTCATGAGCTGGTTCAGCTTGAACTTCTTCTGCTTCTGGAGTAAATTCTTCAGCAGCTTCTTTACTAGTTAATTCTTCTTCAACTGCAACTTCTTCATGAACTGATTCAACTTCAGGTTGAGTTTGTTCTTGTAAAACATATTCAACTTCGTCGTGAACTGGTTCACTAATTGGTTCTTCAACTACTTGTTCTACTTCTGGTGCAGTTTGTTCAACTGCTTCTTCGTAAGTAGATTCTTCTTCAACTACAGATTCTTCAACTGGTTGAGCTTCAACTTCTTCGTGAACAGATTCAACTTCTGGTTGAACTTCTTCTTCTATGCTAACCTCAACTTCATCATGAGCTTGTTCGCTAACTTGTTCTTCAATAGTTTCTTCAACAACTGATTCAACTTGAATTTCTTCTTCAACTTCAGGAACAAGTTCTTCAACTACAGATTCTTCGTGAATAGGTTCAACTTGAACTTCTTCTTGGAATTGTTCTGGTTGTTGTTCAATTACTTGTTCTTCAACAACAACTTCTTCTTGAACTGGTTGAGCTTCAACTTCTTCAAGAACTGGTTCAACTTCAACTACTTCTTCAACAAACTCTTCAACTACTGGAGTTGGTTGATCAACAACTTGAACATATTCAGGTTGTTCTTCAACTATTGGTTGAACATCAAGTTCTTGTAATTGAACATCTTCAAATTCAACTACTGGTTCAACTAATACTGTTTCTTGATCAATTGCTTCTTCAACGATAACAGGTTCAACTTGAGCTTGTTCTTGAGCTAAACTGAATTGACTATCAGCTAATTCAACGCTTGAAACATCAACGCTAACAACTTCACTATCACTAGTTTCGTCTGCTAATTTAACTTCAACGTTAGATAGATCTAATTCTTGTTTAGCGAATAGATCAGGTTTAGTGATTTCAACTGCTGGTAAATCAATTTCTTCACTAACGATCGCAGGGCTAACTTCAGCTAGAACCAATTCTTCTTTGAAGTCAAATTGAGGTTTAGGTTCAACTGGTTGTGGGCTAAATTCTTCTGCAACAACTTGTTGTTGAGCGAATTGATCAGTTGTAAATTGTTGTGCTGGTAATTCAACTTGGTTGGTATCAACAACAACCACATCAACAGCATCAGCTAAGTTGTCATTTACAACAAACTCAACTTGTTCTTCAACCGCAGAAGGTTCAAAGCTAAATTGTTCTGCTTGTGGTTCTAGTTCAACTGCAACTTCTTCTACCACTACTGGTTCAGCTGCTACTTGTTCAACAACTTGAACTTGTTCAACTACAGCTGGCTCAACAGTTGTTTTATCAACTTCAACAGGTTGTTCAACTTCAACTGGTTTAGTTGGAGTTTGACTAATCTCAGAAACACCTTCAACGAATTGGTGAATTGATTTGTAGTTGTCTTTATTAGGCTTAATGAACTTAGTTGCTGCTTTAACTTGTTTAGCTTGTTCAGCAAGTTCTTGTTCTTTAAGTGCTTGTTTTTTAGCTTCTTCTTGGTTCTTAAGCGCTTGTTGTTTTAATTTAACGATCTCTTCTTTTAATCTGATTGCTTTTTCATTTAGAGATTGTTCACGTTGTTTTAGTGCTAACTCTCTTGCTTCTTGTTCTTTTAAGAATTGATCACGTAGTTCTAATTCTCTTTGAATTTGTTCTTGGATCGCTTTTTGTTTAGCAAGCAGTTCGCTTTCAACTTTAGCTTTTAGTAAGTCTTGTTCTTTTTGTTGTTGTTCAGCTAATGAAACGATCTCATCTAGTAACTTGTTGTTTCTAGGTGCTTCATCTGGAACGAATTGGTTGTATTCATTGAAGTATCCACTTCAAACTCAAACGTTGTTATCGTTGTAATAACCATAGTTCTTATCACCGATGAATTTACTGAAGAATTCTTCAGCTTCCTCAGCTTCTGGTTGAACTTCTTCTACAACTTCTTCAACAACTGGTTCAGTTTTCTTAGGTTTAGGTGTGTAGTGAAGAATTTCTTCTTTATTAGCTGGTTTGAAGTATTCATCAACATTAACATCATCATCTAAGATTGAAGTCTTAGATACTGTACTTGTTGATTGTTTTGTTTCATCTGGTTTTCTAGTTGAAACAAATTCAAATTGTTCATCGAAGTAACCATCAAAGATTCAGTCACCCTTAGCGTTGTAATGACCGTATTCTTCATTACCAACGAATTCTAATCAGAATGGTGCTTGTTGACTTGAAGATTCTCTTAATACAGAAGCATCAACGATCTTATCGTTGTGAATCTTAGCTTTATCATAAGTTAAGATGCCTAGATCTTCATCAGTCGGTTTGTTGTATCTACTTCTCTTGATTAGTTCGTTTTTAACAACTTTAGTTGGTGCTACTTCTTCTTGTTGTTCATCACCATCTTCAGGTTGTTCTTGTTCATTTACATAAACAACTTTAGGTTTAACAGTCTTGAATCGTTTAGATTCAGTTTCATATTCTAAGTTGTTTTGGTTGTTCTTCTTTCAAGAATCAAATAGAGTTGAGAAGTTAGATTCAGATTGAAGATCATCAGATGCTACTTCTAGATCAACTTGATCAGGTTTGAACTCACCGTTTTCATCAAACGTACCAGTTCAGATCCAAACACCATCGTTATCGTAGTAACCATACTCTACGTTACCAATGTGTTTTTTGTATCTTGGATCATCCAATAACATCTTGTGTAGATCAGAGTCTGGAGTGATCTCGTTAGTTTTAAGAACTTTAGGAGCGTTAGTTTTCTTACTTACGTCTTTTTTCTTAGGGAAGCTTTGTTTTTGCTTTTCAGCTACAACTTCTTCTTCAGTTTTAAAGTCATGAGTAGGATCTGGAATTCAGTTTAATTCTTGATCAAATACACCGTGTCAGATTCAAACTTTTGAACTACCTTCAAAGTGACCATAAACTGGATCATCAATTAGTTCTTTTCAAAGTTTCTTACGTTCAGAAGCTTTGATTGATGATAAGATTACGTGTTTAGTTCCATAGAATGGTACTTCTTGATCACTTGTAAATGGAATTCATTTTTGTAGTTTTGAGAATTTCCCTTTTCAGTTTCAAGTCTTGTTGTTATAAAAACCGTATTCAGGGTTTCCAACATAAGCTTCTCAGAATCTTCTAGCTGGATCGCTCTTTTGTTTGTCACCAAACATTTCGTTCATCACTTTAGTAGGAACGATACTATTTTTGATCTCTTCAGGTTGACGACTAGATAGATCTAATAGTTGGTTTGGTGTGTAAACTTCTTGATTATCTTCAACTTCAGGTTCAGGTAGTTCAAGATCAAATTGTGATTCTTTTTCTACAACTACTGGTTCTTCAGCTTTAACTTCTTCACGAACAACTACTTCAGGCACAACTGGAGCTTCGTATTTAATCTGTGGTTGGATAGAATCAGTAATCTCATCATCTAATAAACTTAGATCAAGTTCATCTTCAAGACTAGTTACATCAAACTCTTCAAAAGCTGCTAACTCTTGATCTAAGTTTTCAGTATTAATTAGATCATCTTCTTCAAGAGATAAGATATCAACAATTGGATCATCAGATTCAATATCATTGATATCAGTAACTACTTCAACTTCAGGTTGTTTAGTTACTACTTCAGCAACAACTTCAACTTCTTGCTTAGGTTCATCTTGAACCACATCAGCTACAACTGATTCAAAGTTGTGTTCAGTTGTTGGTAAAAAGTCTTCTGTACTTAATCTTGCTTCTCCAATTAAAGCAGTAGTTCTTTCTTCAGTTAATTCGATTACTTTAGTTTGTAATCGTTCGATCATTTCGTTTTGTTTTGAAACAATACGAAGTTGTTCTTTCATTCTTTTATTGAAAGAACTAATAATATGAGTTAGATCTGAAGATTGTTTTTTATTAACAACTACTAGATCGTTTTGGTTTGGATTTAATCCATTGTAATTATTTACAGGAACTAATTCTGTAGTACTTGCAAACGGATCAAAGTCTAACAGTTGTTCTGTGTAGTTAGTTTGTTGAGGGAATAAATCCTTTTGTTGTTTGTTAAAGTAGGGGTTTTGTTGGTTTAAATACGGTGGTTGTTGGTAAGGATTTGCATTAGGGTGTGGCGTAAATCCTGGTGGCATTGGCGGGTAGTAATATGGTGGAACGAAATATGGATTAAAGTAAGGGTTAAATGGTGGACGACCATAAGGGTTCATTGGACGAACATAACCCTTAGGGATGTACATTCTTGAAGGAATCGGTTGGTTGAAACGTTCGTTGTTAAAACGATCAAAATTACTATTTAATGGACTTGGACTAGTTAATTTTTGTTTATTTGATTTAGGTGTCTTATTTGACTTATTTAAATCAAAATTTAATGATGAACTATCAACATCAAAATCAGGCAAATCATCCTCCTGATTTTGTGTTACTACATCATTAAAGCTTGGATGATATTGGTTTCTTACAACGAACTCACCTTCTTCTTCTTTTTTATTATCGTGTTTCATTTCATTTGAAATCACTACGTTTTTCTTATCGATATCTTTCATTTCTTTAAAGTGATCGCTATAACTTTCATCCTGCAATTCTTTGGTGTAATCTAAAGCAGATTCAGCATAAAATGACTCTGCTTTGATTTCATCTTTAATCGCATCTTTATCTTTGATCGTATCTATTGATGATCTTTTAGCCAATAGTTCAAAATCATCTTTTTTAGATTCTAGGTACTTTTTATAATAGTCAGAATAATTTAAAGATTCTAACCCCTTTTTAGAAACTTTTTTCTTACTATTACCATCTAATGAAATAGAAGCTGGTTCATTGTCTTGAATGCTTTTATTCTTCGTAGATTTCTTATCAGGTTTTTTCTTTTCAACCATATTTTGTTAAATGTATAAATAAATGATTATTAAAAACAATGATCAGAACGATTATTCTGATTCAATAATTCAAATATATTTTAAATTAAAAAACTTTTTTAAAAACGTTATTTGTTTTCAGTTTTTTTATTAATAAAATTGTAGATTAAACTGAAAAATTAATCGGTTTTAAGCTTACGATTCTTTTTCTTATAAGAACTGATTAAGCGTTGTTTTACTTTAGCTTCGATTGCTTCACGTTTAGCTTTAGTTTTGATCTTGTTAATCTGTTTCTTTATCTTTTTCTTATATCCAGGTTGGACTTTTTTTGGTGCTGAAATCAAGACTTTCTTGATTTCATTAGCAACAGCATCATCAACTCGTTTTTTGTGTTCAGGTTTGACTAGTTGATATTTAGTTAAAGATAGATCTCGGTTAATCTTTAACGGGATAAATACTAGTTTTTTACTTTCTAGTCTTCTTAGGATTGCTTCGTCGTTTGGATCATAAAAGACATAGGATTCACCTTCTAAGTTTCCTCTTGCCGTTCGTCCAGAACGGTGAATATATCAGATATCATCTTTAGGTAGGTTTCAAGAAATTACATGTGAAACTGCTTTGAAATCAATGCCTCGAGATGAAAGATCAGAAACGATCGCATATTTAACTTGATCATTTTTAATCAGATCAAACTGTTGCTTTCTTACTCTTTTATCTAGTTTTCCATGTAGGGTAGCAAAAGAAATATGATTTTGTTCAAACCAGTTTTTGATCGGATCAATATCTTTGATCTTATTAACAAAGATTAAGCACAGATAAGGATCAATGTTTTTGATGATGGCATGTAATGAATCTAGTTTATCTAAACTCTTATTTTTAATTAAATAGTGTTTAATCTTTTCATTAACCCAGATTGAATCTGAAACATTAATCGGGGTTGCATTCTTAACAAAACGTTTAATCTTGTTGATTGCATCAAGGTGTAATGTTGCGCTAAATGCTGCAATCGTCAGTTTATTATTAGCGTTTGTTAAGTATTCTTGAGTTTTAATTAGATCACTAAAAAACCCTTGATCAATCATCATATCGATCTCATCATAAACTAAGTATTTGATTGATTTTAAGTTTCAATTAACCGCATGATCAATTGCTTGATTAAAACGACTAGGAGTCGAAATTAAAATATGCGGTGGATTATTTTTAATATTAATAATCTGTTCATCAAATTGTGAACTACCAACAAATGATTTGATTTTTATTGCCTTATTTTCTTTAATAAAGTTCATTAAGACAGTCTTAATTTGATTGGCTAATTCTCTTGTGGGAACAATGATTACCGCCTGAATCAAATTTTGGCTAAAATCTAAGTTTTGTAAGATCGGCAATAAAAAAGCCAACGTTTTACCAGTTCCTGTTGGTGCAACACCAATCAAATTCTTTTGCTTAAGCAATACTGGTATTGCTTGGTTTTGAATCTTTGTTGGTTCATGAATCTTCATCACTTTTAGGGTTTTATTAATAAACTCTTTTCAAGGATATATCTGGTTCATAATTATGTTTTCAAAATAAAAATAAGAAGTTTGATTCAACTTCTTATTTTTCAAGTTAGTTAGTTATTAGTTACAAGATAATTATAAAATTATTTTTTAGCTTTTGTAACTTTTTTAGCTGCAGGTTTTTTAGGTGCTGATGCAGATAGGTTATAGAAAGTCTTACTTCCTAAATATTTAGCCTTATCACCTAATTCCATTTCGATTGCTAATAAACGGTTGTATTTAGCAATTCTTTCAGATCTTGACATTGAACCAGTTTTAATCTGACCTGTACTTAGTGCAACTGCTAAATCAGCAATGAATGAATCTTCAGTTTCACCTGAACGGTGAGAAACTACTGCTGTTCAGTTTGCATTCATCGCGATGTTAATTGTTTTAAGTGTTTCAGTTAAAGTCCCAATTTGGTTTAACTTAATTAACACTGAGTTAGTTGCTGATAAGTTTACACCTTTAGCAGCTAATTCTGGGTTTGTACAATAAGTGTCATCCCCAACGATTTGTACTTTGTTACCAATTTTTTTAGTTAGTAATTCCATACCTTCTCAATCGTTTTCATCTAAACCATCTTCGATTGAAACGATTGGGTATTTCTTAGTTAAATCTTCTAGGTAACTAATTAATTGTTCAGTTGTCTTAGTTCCTTCTTTTTCTGAAACTAAACCAGCTTTAACAGCTTTTTTAAATACGTAAGCTTTTTTATCTTTGTCGTAGAATTCACTAGCAGCACAGTCTAGTGCAAAAGCAACATCCTTACCTAAAGTATAACCAGCATCTACAACTGCTTGACTCATTAAATCAAGAGCTTCTTCAGCTGATTTTAAGTTAGGTGCAAAACCACCTTCATCACCTTTGTTAGTGTTAAATTTCTTAGACTTAAGTAGTTTTTGTAGTGAGTGGAATACTTCACTAGCCATTTGTAATGCTTTAACCATTGTTTTAGCACCAACTGGCATAATCATAAATTCTTGGAAGTCAATTGTGTTGTCAGCGTGAGCTCCACCGTTAATTACGTTTAACATTGGAACTGGTAAAGTGAATTCAGAACCTTTAACTCTAGCTACTTTTTTAGCGATGTATTGGTATAAAGGTAGGTTTAGTGAATTAGCTGCTGCTTTACATACGGCTAATGAAACTGCTAAGATCGCGTTAGCACCTAATTTAGATTTAGTCTTAGTACCATCTAATTCAATCATGAACTCATCGATTTGAGTTTGTAAAGTAGCATCTACTCCTAAGATTTTTGGAGCAATTTTTTTGTTAATATTATTAACAGCTTTAGTTACACCTTTACCGTGGTATTTAGTACCACCATCTCTTAATTCTAAGGCTTCTTTTTCACCAGTTGAAGCACCAGAAGGAACCATTGCTAAACCTCTAGATTTGTCGTTTAAAACAACTTCACAAGCAACTGTAGGAAACCCTCTTGAGTCAAATACTTGGTATGCAAAAACACTCTTTATTTCTAATTTCTTATTTTTGCTAGTACTGTTTGTCTTTGCCATTTTATTTTCTTCTTTTTGTTATTTTTTTAATTAAATTATTATTTAATTTATTTTATAAAAATAAAAACAAATCGAAAAGATATTCTCAAGATTTTTTATTGTGGTAGTAGATAAATCGAAAAATATTTTCGATAAAGATAACAACCTTTAGAAATAAATATAAACAAAAATCTGATCAGCGAGTGATAACGACTCACTGATCAGATTTTCTTTTTTATGAACTAAATCTAGTTTTTAGAATCTTTTATTTTTTTAAATAAATCTTTTAGTTCTTCTTTTTGTTTATGTTCTTGACCTATGGTTTTAACCCCGATCCCATAGTCTTCTTCTTTAGGATTTGGTTTAGGATTATTATCAGCTTGATTTACTTCTTTTTGAGAATTAGTTTCATTGTTAGCTGATAATGGTGATTTAAACTTAAAGATATTTTTATAAAGATCACCTGGATTAACATTAGTTGTAGGTGTTGGATTTTGTTGATTAACTTGTTGTTCAACAGGTCCAGTTTGATTGTTTACTGCTTGTGTTCTTTGATAATTATTTGCTTTAGCAAAAATATCTTTTAATGAAATTGTTGGGTTAACATTCTCAGCTTTAACTTGTTGAGTTTGGTTAGGTTGAACAACTTGTTCATCAACTGGTCTAGTTTGATTATTAACAGCTTGAGTTTTTGGATAGCTGTTCATTCTTTGGAAGATATCTTTTAATGAACTAGTTGGATTTTGGTTATCAACTCTAGTTTGTTGAGTTTGGTTAGCTTGAGCATTTACTTGTTGTGTGTTTTGAGCGTATTCAGCAGTTTTATTAACTTGTTGATCGACTCTAACTGTTGCTTCATCAACTCTGTTAGTTTGGCTATTTGAATCAACTGATTGTGTTTGGGTTGTTGATTTAATAAAAGGTTGTTTATTAAATTTTTTAAACAGATCATTAAGATCTGATTTTAAGTCAACCTTTTGAGTTTGATTTGAATCAACTTTTACTTCTTCTTTAATTTGTTCAGTCTTAGTATTTACATTAGTTGATTCTTGAACTTTTTCTTCTACAACAGTTTGTGCATTTAATTTAATGATTTCTCTTGTCAACTTAATTAATGTTGTGAAATAACGATACTGCACACTAAACACACTATAAACTAAGAATGAAGCAAGCAACGAAATTAACGCCAAACAAAAGGTAATTCCTAAAAGTGTGCTAATCAAAGTTTTAGCACTAACAATCGAATTAGGTTTAAGCGCAAAATCATACGATTGTTTTTCAATAACAATCTTATGATAAGCACTCGTATAAATAATAAAGATCGAATAACCAAATGCGACTAAAACGATCGCTAAACCAGCACACACCAAATTAATCCGGTTAATAAAATTAACTGGTTTTTTAATCCCTACAATTGGTGTGTCAACCTTCTTATAGTTATTAAAATAATAACCAAAACCAATTAAGCCAATTAAAGTTAATAAACTTGCTGATAAAAAACTTACCAATATCTTACTTATTAACCAGTTTGTCTCGAATTGACTTAATGATAATCTAAAAGTTTCTTGGTCGTTATAATCAATACTCTTATTAAAAGAAGATCAGATAATAACAAAAACATTAATAGTTAATAATAACCCTAAAAATACACTAACAAATAAAAAAGCAAAACTACTGGTTGCAAAACCATTTTGCTTTTTTATTAAAGAACAATGCTGTCTAACATCAGTATTTTTTAGGTTAGAAAGGTAACTCGACAATTTGGTTGAAATTACTGTACTATTATCATTAACCATATAAATTTAATATTATCATTATATTAATATTTGTTTACTAACAGTTTAGAGAAAAAAATAATATGTCAACGACTAATTGTGTCTTTTGTAAGATCATTAATAAAGAGATTGAAGCTCATGTAGTAGCTGAAAACGATTTAGCAATCGCTTTTTTAGATGCATTTCCTGTATCTAATGGTCATACTCTTGTAATTCCCAAAAAACACCATGAAGATTTTAGTCACACTCCAAGTGATGAAATGCATGCAGTAACTGATCTAGCTCAAGAAGTCGTGAAGATCTTAGATAATTCAGATCTAAATGTGTATGGATATAATTATCTATCTAATCAAGCATCGATTGCTGGTCAAGAAGTGTTTCATTTCCATTTACATATTATTCCTAAATATGCTGCTAAAGAAGGTTTTGGCTTTAAGACTAATAAGGTTAATATCTTAGATCTTAAAGAAGTGATGAGATTAATTAAACATTAAAGTTCACTTAATCCACCTGATGGTTTTTGTTCAGGTTTTACATCTACAGGTTGTTCTTTAGCCTGACTATTATTTTGATCAAATGAAATAATTACTGATTTATCATCACTATTAACTGGTTTTGGATTATCATCAGTATTATTTTTTCTTTTATCAAGTGCTTGTTCAATGAATAATCGTGCTAATCTAATAATCACGAAATTAACAATGGTGATTGCACTAGTAATACCAATTGAGATGTAGATTAGATTTCTTGTGAGATTGAAGTTTCTAACTACACTATTAGCATTACTAAAATCAATTCTTCGATAAAAATTAACAGATAACACAACAAACAACATTCCTAGGATGATGTTGAATAAGTAAACTGAGATCCCACCAATATACATTTTGGTGAATTTTTTATCGTAATGAAACTTTTGATAAAAAAAGTCCTTAACAAAGAATTTGATATCAAACCCAATAAAAGCAATTCCCAACAACCCACCAATCAATGCGGTAATAATCATAATCTCAGGACTAAATAAAACACGACTATTATCAATTGGATTAAGTTCTCTAATTAAGATCGCGTTGGTACTAAAACCAAGGAAAACAAACAGATTAGCTAAAAAAGTAATGTAGTGGTTTCTTCATTTTTTTCACTTCATCATAGCCTAAATCACCTTATTTAAGATCGCACTAACCATCTTAATACTATTAAGATCTCCATAAGCTTGGATCAATTTAGTTGCTTGAGAAATCAAAATCGCCTTTTCAGTTTTTAATTGCTTAGCTTCAGTGATCAACAAATTAAAGATCGCTTTAATCATGTAATCAAGACGGTTTCAGCTCCAACTTTCTTTTAGATGAGCTGAAACCATTGATGGAATCTGATTAATATAACCAGTTCAGTTGGTTAAAAACTCTTGGTCTTTTTTATCTTCTAATTCGTTGATCGCTTGATAGATCTCATCTAGATTTAGATCAAGCAACAACGCTTGATAGATAAAAGTTAAGCGATCACATCTAATATCATATTGTGATCGATGGTTAGTTTTAGTTTTCATTAGAATTGTTGAATAAAATTAACAGAAGTGATCACTAAACCCAATTCAACATTGATCGCATCAGTTATCTGTTTAGATAACTTCTTAATCAAGTTATTATCATATTTCTTTTTTAGATACTTAACATAGATATTAATCTGAGCGTTCGTATCGTCATAAAAATGATAAAGATCAACTTTGATTAACTCGATCACTTTGTTATTTTCAAGACAAGTATCAATCTTGTTCTTGATAAAACTTCTAAAAGCTTTATCAGTTATCTTGATACTACCAAACTTGTTATAAAGGATGTTTTTAATATTAGTTTGCTCTTGAGACATATTTACCATCAACCGTTGATACGATTACTTTTTCTTTGGATTTAATAAACTGAGGTACTTCAATTACATAACCCGTAACTAAAGTTGCTTTTTTCAGTGCATTGTTAACACTGTTTCCCTGAACAGCGTCTTCAGCGTATTCGATCTCAATTACAACTTGATCAGGTAAACTTACTCCTAAGATTTCATCTTCATAACGCATGATTGAAGCTTCTGTATTTTCGGTAATAAAGTTCTTTTCATGTTCAAGTAGTTTAGCTGTAACTTCGATTTGTTCATATGTTTCATTGTTCATGAAAACAAAATTATTTTGATCTTGGTAAACAAACGACATTTTGACTTTTTCAATGTTAGCTTGTTCTAGTTTCATTCCAGTTAACACTTCAGTAGTAATTGAACCAGTACGTAAATTTTTCACTTTACATTTAACAATCCCTTCTCTCATAGCGGTTTTGTTAAATGAGTTTTCGATTACCAAATAAATTTGGCCGTCTAAAGTAAATGTGTGACCACTTCTAAGGTCTTTTGCGTGAATAATTGATGCCATAATAACTTATAGAATTTTAATATAATAAAAAATCTCCTTAATTATATTGGGTTGTTGTTTGATTTGAAAGGGTTTTGGAAGGTTGAATCAGTCCATGAAATGCCCATAAATAATAGGTAAAAATAAAGTCTATTGAAATTTAGCCACTTATTTTTTATGAAGTGTATAAACTAAACAGGAGGAAAAATTAACTATGCTTATTAAAAATGATTGTAACTGTGCATGCAAAGACAAATGCACTTGCAAAGATTGCACTTGCGGAAAATAGTTTTTCCAAGTAAGTAGTCTTATAAGATAAAAAAGTAGTTCTAGGTGTTGCTAGAACTACTTTTATTTTTAGTTGGTCGATAAGCAAGCAAGTTGATAAAAATGAGGTTGGGTGATCATTTTTATCAACGATTTATCAGGAGAAATTAATTATGCTTATTAAAAATGATTGCTTATTTTTTTGATTAAAGGCTTCATTAATTAAAGCAAGAATAATCTGGGTTAAACCCTATTCTTACTTTAATTATATTTATTATAAATAAAAACCCTCTATAAAAATAAAAAGCAGCTCTCATTGAGAACTACTTTAATATTTAAAATGAACTTATTAATGGCGGAAGCAGTGGGATTCGAACCCACGCACCATTGCTGATCTAACACCTTAGCAGGGTGTCCTCTTAACCACTTGAGTATGCTCCCGTTAATCCTAAAAAATTTTAACATTTTTTAAGATAAACTAAAAGAAATTATTACCGATACTAAAAATCAGATCGCATAAATCAAAAAGGTGATATAAAAAACTTTGAACGATGCTTTGTTTTTTTCTACAGCATAGGTTAGATAATCTTCATAACTTTTAATGTAGTTAGTAGCGTTATTATGATCATATAAAAAATCGCGTTTTTCCCGATGTTTTTTTAAACTAAAGAACAGTTCAAGTTTTTTAAACTTATACTTTAGCATCATAAAAATCTTTTGACGATTAATAAAACCGATTGCGTGGAATAAAAAACCAATTCCGCTTGAGATCGTTGTTGCATCCAGTATCTGAGTTTTTGGTGGAACATTTCTTTTAACAAAAATTAAAAGGAATAAAGCAATTACCACAACAATCAAACAAAAAGAAAAACCAAATCAGCCTCTAGGATATTTTAGGCCTTTTTGGTTGATTGTATTGTCAATCTTATCGTCTGTTAAATCGTTCTTATTTAACGAATTAACATAGTTGTTTGAATAGTGGTTATAACCTGTTTTTAGCGGTTTTGATTTACCCATAAATCAAATTGTTCTTTCGTACAGAACACTTCGTGATTTTCAGAAACTTGGAAGTATGACGGTTTATTTATTACTGAATAATCTTTGTAGTAGCTAAACCCTTCATCAAATGAAGCTAAATCTAAGTGAATATTAGATAGTTTTGGTGAAGCCTTCATCAATGATTTGGTGTAAGGGTGAATTGGGTTCTTGAAGATTTTATCAACATTACCTCGTTCTAGAATCTTACCTCGGTGCATGATGATCACATTTTCACATGCGTAATTAACCATTGATAAATCGTGGGCAATGAATAAGAACGTAACACCGCGTTTTTCAACCATCTCCTTCATGATGTTAACTATTTGAGCTTGAATTGAAACGTCTAGTGCTGAGATTGGTTCATCAGCAATAACGATCTGAGGATCAGTAATCAATGCTCTAGCAATTACAATTCTTTGACGTTGACCACCTGAGAATTCATGCGGGTATCGGTAAGCGTGTTCTGGTTTTAAACCAACTTGGTTTAATGCTTCAAACACTTTATCACGAATTAATATTGATCTTAATGGATATAAGTAAACTCAGTTTAATCATTTAGGCAATTTTAAGAATAAATTACGGTAAATATTCTTATCTTTGGTAATTACTTTATGTTCAAAATCTACGGCATCCATCGATTTAAAACGTAATTTGATTGCAGCGATTAACACTTTCAGATCTTTATTATCTCAGTGATTTATTTTTGCTAAATGATCGATCTTTTCATGTACCAATCTATGAAACTTATGTTTAGTACTCAGATAAGTTTCATGTAGTTTTCTAACTTCTTCAGTTAGTTTTTCTCGATTAGCATTAATCTCTGGTAATTTGTTTCTGTAATCTTGAATTGCTTGATCACGTTTAGCTTTTTTATCTAACGTAACTTTTTTAAGTTGTTCAAGTTGGTTAATAGAATCAGATTTATTGCTACTTTGATATGATTGGTAATTTTCAGCTATTTCTTCATCCAACTGTTTAATCTCTTTTTTTAGATTGAAAAGATCAACATTCTTTTCATTAACGATTCGTTTAGATTCATCTTTATGTCTATTAATCTCACTAGCTAAAGACTCAAAGTTTTTATAGATATCGTCTTTTCATTGCTCAAAGTTACGACCTAAAAAGGTAGCATCATTCAGATAAGTGTTCATCTTAGCTAATGAACTAATCTCAGTAACTGTTTCTTTAACTTTATTTAGATCAAATTGGTTGTCGATTGAATGGAATAATTTTTTAGCTAAATCTAAATAAGTATTTGATTGATTGTTCAACGTATTAGTCTTTAAAATATCTTTGCTTAATTCGACTGAAAAATTAATAACAATACTTACAAGTGGTTCAAAAATTTCTGCAAATTTACCGTTGATTTTGTTAATTAATAGATCTAAATTCTCTTTTTCAAAATATTTATCTTTCTTAATTAATTTGATCAGTTTTAGTTCTGCTTTCTTTCAATAGTAATTGATTCCAGCATAAGCATAATCTAATGGCTTGGTTGCCATGATCATCTTGTATTTGAAACTTTTAACTTCTGATTCAACAGTTGTTAATCAACTTAATAGTTCTGAATAATTTCTAAACAGATAAAGCTCATTAAAATCTTTAATTGTTTTTTTGTATTGTGCTTTCTTCTCTGACTTCTTAGCTTTAAGATCTAAAACTGGTTGAGAATACTTTAATAATTTTTCTTGATTGCTTTGATCAAGTTTTGCTTGATCAAATTCTAGATCAACTGGATCAAATTTCTTTTGATCATAATCTGAAATGTAATCATCAATGATCTTTTTATAATCTGAAAAGTAAGTTTTAGATAATTCGATATTACTTTGAACTTTTTCAGACAAATCATCTAATAAGAAAACTACTTCTTTATAACCAGTGTTAAAGTCATTAGCACTTAAACTAAAGCTATTAATCTGATTAATTCCATCATTATATTGATCAGTTAGTTTTTGATAATAATTTCTTTGATACTGATTAGTTAAATCAAATTCCTTAGTTTCAAATACATAGTGAAAATAAGGTTTGATATAAGTGATCTTTTTATAAAGCTCTTTTGCCTTTTTATGGATCATCTTATTGATCATAATTGGCTCAGCAACCAACTTTAAAACCGTCTTAATTGGGTTTAATGAACTCATTGGATCTTGGAAGATCATCTGAGCGTTTTGATGTAATCATGACTTATCAGCTCGCGATAGTTTTTTATTACCAATTAATCTTCCATCAAGATTAATCATTCCCCCACTAAGCTTATTAAGTCTTACTAGAGTTTTACCAATGGTAGATTTCCCACTACCAGATTCACCAATGATTCCAAAGAAGTCACCCTTGTTAACTTTAAAAGAGACATTATCAACAGCAGTAAATTGAGAACCTCTAGAGTTGAAAACTATTGATAAATTAGCTACATCTAATAATGCTTTAGTTTGTTCGTCTTTTTTATTACTCATTCGTTTTCTTCTCTCTAGTGTCAAACACGTTAAATACTACTTCAGGGGTTTTTTCTTTATCTTGAATATTAGCTAAGTCAGCTAATGATTTCTTATAAGTTTCAATCTTTTGTTTAACCAATTCAGGTAATTCTATCTTAGGTGCATCTGGGTGTAATAATCATGTAGCTGCTTTATGCGTATGGGTGATTTCAATTAATGGTGGTTGACTATTAAAATCTAATTTAATTGCATATTCATTTCTAGCAGCAAATGCATCACCTTTAGGTGGTGAGATTAGATTTGGAGCTGAACCTGGGATTGATTTCAATTTACCTTCAATTCCCTCATCAGGAATAGAAGAAATTAATGCTCACGTGTAAGGATGGCGAGGATCTAAGAAGATATCATCAATATTTCCTTGTTCAACAATCTTACCCGCATACATCACATAGATGTAGTCACAGAAGTTTGCCACCAACGCAATATTATGTGAAATAAAGATTACGGTAATTTTATAGATTTTATTAATTTGTTTGATTAGATCTAATACTTTTGCTTGAATCGTTACATCGAGTGCAGTTGTAGGTTCATCAGCAATAATCAATTTCGGTCTTGAAGCAATCGCAATCCCGATGACAATTCTTTGTCTCATCCCACCTGAAAACTCATGTGGGTAAGCATTGATCTTATTTTTGATATCAACAATACCAATAAATTCTAAGATCTGATAGATCTTAGTCTTAATTGATTTTGCACTTTTTTCATTACGATATTTATCTTTAGCTTCTTTAAGCTTATTAGTGTGCTGGGTTTTTAATTGTTCAAGTTTGTTGAATAGATCTGAACTATTATAATTAGCTTTTTCTAACTCTTGTTTTTGTTTTAAATATTCATCTTTTAATTGTTCAACTTCTTCTTTATATTTTCTTTTTTCAGCGATCACCAAAGCTTCTTTGATCTGTTCACCAATCTTTTTGGTTGGATTTAGTGACATCAATGGGTCTTGAGGAATATATGTCACATATTCACCTCTAAGATTTGATCAATCTTTATTTTTAATCTTGGTGATGTCAATATCACATAGATTTAAGTTATCTGCTGTAATCTTAGAATTATCATTAAATCCAATTAAGGATTTAACACATACAGATTTACCACTACCAGATTCACCAATAATTCCAATGATCTGCCCTTGTTTAGCTGAGATTGATACTCCTCTTACAGCTTGTAACATCCCATCTTTAGTTTTAAAAGAAACATTAAGATTATCAATATCAACCATATAACCTGGTTTTAGTTTCTTATTTTCATCACTCACTAAATATCGTTCTATAAAGCGCATTATTTTCTACCTATAATTCTTGGATCAACAGCATCATTAATTGCATTAGCAATTATCTGCAACGAGATCGTAAATAATGAGAATACCACAATTGGTGGTAACGAGATATGTAATAGATCTGGAGTGACGTTTTGATATGTTGATGATAGGATGGTTCCCAACGTAATATCTTGACTTGATTTTAGACCTAAGAATACTAAACCAGCATCAACAAAGATCGCTACTGGAATAAAGTTAACAAAGATAACAGCTAATCTACCTGAGATATTAGGAATTAAATGATAGAAGATAATTCTTCATTGACTAGCTCCTAATGTACGTGCAGCTTGAACATACTCAGCATCTTTAGATTTAACAATATATATTCTTGTTACAGTTGCAGGTCCTGTTCAGTATAGTGCAATTAATGCACCATTAATTGCACCTAAACTTAGATTTCCACCAGACATTGATGAGTTACGTACAAAGATTTGTGCCAAGATAATGATTAGAATAATTGTTGGTAAACCACCGATGATTTCCACAATTCTCATCATTACCGTATCAACTCATTTACCAGCAAAACTACCAGAGATTGCACCATAGACAACCCCGATTAGGGTAGCAAACACTGCAACAATCATTGCTGATTGTAATGATGTTGCCATCGCTTGTCACAGATTAGTTCAAACATCTTCTCCACCTTGGTTTGTTCCTAGGATTGGATAAAGATTTTTAAGTTCTTCTAACATGTATGGGTGAAACTTAATTAAAACATTGTTACTACCCACATCAGTTTCACTAACTATTGTTCCATCATAGATAAACAATAGATCTCTTGGAACAACTGAATCTTTAGTTGGATTAGTACCAAAGATTCTTGGAGGTAAGTTAAAAAAGATATCATCAATTCCCAATGGTTGTGCAGCTCTATAAGGTGAAACCAGTGGAGCAATAATTGATAACAACACAATGATAATTAATAAAACACTAAACACCCCAGCTGCTGGGTTTTTAAAGAACCGTTTAATGATCTCAACAATATAGTTTGTTGGTTTACCAATCACCAAACTTTGTTTAGTTAATTGTTCATTAGCATCAACGCGATCAAATTGTTCTTTGTCAAATTGATATTTACTACTTAATTCAGATATTGTCATTGTACTAACCCAGCGCTTTCTCTAATTTATACAACTTACCTTCAAGAATTAGGTATTCAATATTAGTTGGCAAACTAAAACTCTTATCAACAACAACTTTATTTTTTGATAAATCATTATTATCTT
This sequence comes from Mycoplasma tullyi, assembly GCF_014068355.1. Taxonomy (NCBI): domain Bacteria; kingdom Bacillati; phylum Mycoplasmatota; class Mollicutes; order Mycoplasmatales; family Mycoplasmataceae; genus Mycoplasma; species Mycoplasma tullyi. The sequence continues at coordinate 638,866 of NZ_CP059674.1, forward strand.
TAATTGCATCAATTAAAGATTGATCTTTTTCTTTAGATAAAACATAAGCATTATTTTCATTAACCAATGCTCATAGTTTTTTAGTTTTATTTCTAACAATGCTATTGTGGATTCATCTGATCAAGATGAATGAATTAGCTTCAGCTAATCGAATTCTTGGATCAACTAGGGTATAGATGAAATCTAATAAGATCTGCATTAAGAACCCTAATGAAGCAAAGAACAAGACTTGGAAAGCTAACATGTTTACTTCATTTTTTTGAATCGCATCTACTAATAGTGAAGCAGTCCCTGGAACACTAAAGAACGTTTCAATAATAAATGAAGACGAGATCAATCCCAAGATTGATGGAACAATGATTGATAAGATTGGGATAGAAGCATTTCTAAATGCATGCTTGAAGATGATGGCAACATGACTTAATCCTTTTGATTTAGCCGTCTTAATATAGTCTTGTTGTAAGACTTCAACCATCTCGTTTCTCATGTAATAAGTCATACTTGAGAACCCACCAAGACTTAATGATAAGATCGGTAAAGTTAATGAAGCAATAAATCTAGCTGGAGTATAACCATTCGATCCAGGCGCAACATAACGTGTGGGGATGCCTGAGTTTCTAAAGATGATTAATAATACGATGGCAATCACAAAGCTTGGTACTGAAACAAAGATTACTGATAAAGTGTTAAGTGTCGTATCAAGTGCTTTACCACGATACACAGCAGACAAGATCCCAAAAGTGATTCCTAGAATAATTGAGATCACAAATGAAATTGCCGTAATCAATAACGTGTTAGGCACGGTTTCAAAGAACCATTGTCCAATATTAATTGCACTGTTTGAATAATATTGTCCTAGTGAATGATTAACAAACAGATTGTAAAGATATTTCCCATATCTTACAATTATTGGTTCATTAAAACCAAGGGCATCAACTCTTTGTTGAAATGCAGCTGGTGATTCATTTTGTCCAGGGTTGATTGGTAAATAAGGTAACAACCCCGTTAATAAATATGTAAGTGTTAAAAGAATGAAAACAGCTAGTGCTGCAAAACCAATTCTTTTTAAAATATAAGTTAGCATTGTTTATTTACATAGATGAACAAAAACTAAGGGACACTTAGTTTTTGTTCGTAATTGGTTAGATGTAGATCATTCAATCTACTAATAGCAATCGTTAAAAATTATAATAAACTATTTTATTTTAGTTATTTCGACTAGTTGGTCGAGTAGGTTCAAAATCAGAGTAAGGTCTTCTTAATGAACCACTAAATCCATTAACTTTAAATGCTGCTGGTAGTTTGTTTTCTTGAATTGCTAATACCGCATCGTGTAATGGAACATTAGCAAATACTGTACTATCAGTTAGTGATCGATAAGGAATTGAAGTGTATTGGAACGTTCCACGGCTTTGAACAACTTGCGATAATCGGTATCAGTTGATTAAGTTAACAATCCCCGCACGAACGATTCTAGATTCATCACTATTTCAATTTTTAAACAAGTTTTGCGTTACAGTATCTTGATATGTTGTATCGCTTGGACTAGCAGCATAAGCATTGTAATTAAACTGTGTTGGAGGAGTAGTTACTTGAGATGATCAGTAGAAATCTTTGTAATTTGGATCAGTTGTTGCGTTGATGATTCTACTTCTAGGAACAGGAAATTGAGTAGGGCTGTTATCATCATTTCGATAAGCTGTATAGATTACGTCAGGACTTCTGTTACCACCAAAGTTTGTAAGGGCTTTTTGCACTGGAGTTTTGTTTACGTAATAACCATCAGCAAAGGCTTTTTGGTAGTTAGGGTTTCAAGTTTGAGTGAATTGGTTAGCAGCGTAAGCACTTAGATAGTATGACCCAGAGTAGTATGCATGAGATAAGTTTTGGGTAGTATCAGATGCGCTGATATATCCAAATAGTTTTTGTCATTGGGTACTTTCTTTGTTGATTGCGCCGTTTTCGTTAACTACTACTTCACCGTTAACAGCACCTTCAGACCAGTTACCAGTAGCTTTTGTTTTGAATTCAGTATCAGTAGTACCAAGATTTGTTACAGTACTATCAGTCATTTGAGTAGTAAGTCTTAACGCTCTTACTCTAGAGTCTCAATAAGGTACTGGAGTTAACAAGCTACCGATTTTAAATGTTTGCATTGCAAACGCATAAGGTTGTTTTAGATATACTCTGAAAGTATCATCTGTACTTGTGAATTTACCAATGTCGTAATCTTTAGAAGTAATGCCAACATTTCCAGGTGTTACGGTAACTTTAGCACTTTCACCTGTACCAGTAGAAGTTACTGTTCCATTAACAGTTTTTTCTAGATCAACACCTAATTGATCTAATAAATAACCATTAACAGTGTATTTAACTTGATCTGCTAATCAGAATGTTTCAAGACCTCTTTCAAAGTCACGACCAGATAGACTAGCTACAGCATTACCGTTTTGATCAGTTCATTTTACGTTATGATCAATCATTCAGTCATATCTAACTGCTTTATCAATGTATTGTTGTAGGTTGTGGTCAACTTCAGGATCAACAACACCTGTTTTTGAGAAGTAAACGCCTGAATTTTCTTTTTTAGCTTCTTCTTCAACTTTTGTAGCTCAAGTGGTAGCATCTGTACCAGTTACAGGTCTAATCACAACTGCTAATAATTTATCATTAGCATCATAAAGTTTTACCCCTCTAGCACCTTCTAATTTATAAGTTCCTTGAAGATCAGAAGTTCTTTGTCTATTACTTAAATCATAGCTAATATCACCAGTTGTTTCAGACGAAAGCAAGTGAGAATATGATCCAGGGAAGTTTGTACCACCCCCTGCTGTAAAGTTCATGTTTAAAGGGAGCTCAGTGTTTGCAGCAGGATTTTGTGGAATTTCAGTAACGTATGGTTCATTAGCTGGCCCGCTTGAGTCTCTTAATAATAATGAATCAGCCTTCCAGTCACTTCTAATTTTTCATTCAGGACTTTTAACTAATAGATGATTAATTGTCGTATTGTTTGAAGTAGGGTTTGGAATGTACGAGAATTGATCATCCAAGAATGAATTTAGATATAAAGCACGACTGGTGTTACTTGCAGTTCATTCACCTAAATATTTAGTAATTCCGTTTTCTCAATTACTTAGTTTAGTTTGATCAGTTGATAAAACACCATCTACAGTTTGACCTTTAAATAGATTTAAGTAATCCATGTCACTAGCCATTGGTTGTGCTGCAGGTTGTGCTGGAGCTGGAGTTGCTGGCGCTGCAGGAGCTGCAGCTGGTTCTGCTTGACCTCCGCCTGTGCCTTCACCTTCACCTTCAGCCAACATAGTTGAAGTCATCATAGTCGTTGGTGAAGTAACCATCGCTCCTGGCATCTTCAACTCAGTTAAACCACTACTAACGATCGCTCTTGCTAATGAAGCACTTAAATCAACATACTCTTTAGTATATTCTTGCATATAAGCGCTAGGATTATTTGCCACATCAATTAATCTTTGAATTAAGTAACGATCAACTTTAGCACCTTTGGTGTTGGCAAATCATCCTTCAATAAATGAACCTACAGCTGGATAGTCAACCCCTCAAAGATAAGAACCTGCTGTGGTATTACCTTGAACAAAATATTCATTCACAGAAGGCATATTAGACCCTCTTAAAATAAAATCATATTGAATTAGGCCATCAGATAGTAATCTTAATGCAGCAGTCTTATTGTTAATCATCGTTCTTTGATCATCTGATAAAGCTGTAACAGTTAATGATTTATCAACGATTCTTCACGGAGCTTCTTTAGTTGCACCTAGTTTTTGTAAAGCTTCAATAAAGCTTTGTTTATTTAAAGGCAGATCTCTTAATCCATCAGCGGCTTTAATCTTAACGTTGTCATTATTATCAAAGACTAAACTTCTGATGGGATCAGTAGTATTATTTACACAAGATGCTAGACTACTTGTTGCTAATACAGCAAACGAAAGTAACGATCCTAGTTTTAGTATGGTTTTATTTCTGAATTTCATTGTCAATTTATCTTTCTTAAAGTTTATTCAACTACGTTAATATGTTAGCTATCCATGTTAATAAATAAAAAAATAGTAATTGCCAAGCAATCACTATTATTCTTATTCTAAGGTTTTAAGTTGAACTTTTGCGATTGCTTATTGTTTTAATTTTTAATGGATAAGCAATCGATACAAATCTATGATTTAAGATCGGAACTACTCATCCACATCATCTTGGTCTTAATAATATTAATCATGCCAAAAATAGAAGAATTGCACTTATTCTTCTTGCATGTAATCTTATTAATAGTTTGATTAAATGTTTGATTAGTTCTTAACATAGTAACAAAATAATTATACCTGATATTTAAATAAATTCAAGTTTAATGTGTAGCTAATTTGAAAAAGTCGCTGATTATCAATATTTCAAAGATAATAAAAAAACCAACGTAACATTTACGTTGGTTTTATATTATTCAACTTCTTGGTATTTGCCTTCTTTTCAGTCTGCTAGTTCACTATCAGTAGCTAACACAAAGTGGTTATCATTAACCTTTTGTCAAACTGGTTGATTATCATGATCATATCCATGGATACTTGGATCATACTTATAACCAATTAAACTACCCTTGTTACCAGCAATCGATGGTACAGCATCTAATAATGACTTTGTATAAGGGTGAAGTGGGTTTTTCATAATTTCTTGAGTGCTACCCACTTCAAGTAATCTTCCTTTATTCATTACTGCAATTCGGTCTGAGATGTATTCAACCATTCTCAAGTCATGAGCAATAAATAAAATCGTTAGATTGAACTTTCTCTTTAAGTCGTTAAAGATATTAACAACTTGTGCTTGAATTGACACGTCAAGTGCTGAGATTGGTTCATCTGCTATCAACAATCTTGGTCTAAGTACCACAGCACGTGAGATCCCAATCCGTTGTTGTTGACCACCAGAAAATTCTAGGGGATAACGTTTTAGTACTGATTCATCTAACCCTACAGAAGCTAAGATATTTCTTACTAAGATCTTTTTACAATCAACTTCACTTAACTTATTAAGTTCGTTACGATTTTCTTGTTCTTTTTTAAGATAAGTTACTGCTTCAGATAGTTGACTAAATTCTTTAATCTTATTAATAAAGCCTTGATAGATTGCATCATATGCGGTGTTCTCATCTTTATTAATAAGATCTTCTAATTTAACTTCATAACCATCATAGAAGGTTTGTTTAATCTTAGGGTCGTTTTTATCTAATCATGTTTCATAAACATGTCTAACCACGTCTTGATCAATATTATAAAGATAGATTTCTTTAGCATTCTTTAAGTTGGTTAAACCTTCAGAGACAATATTTTCAACATTAGTGTGAGGATTAAGTGAGTTCGCAGGATCTTGGAAGATCATCTGAACTTTATTAACCATGAATTTTTCGATTTCGTTGTATTCTTTTAGTGCTTTACCCACCTTAAAACCACGGTTCATTTTTTGGGGTAAAGTTTTATCAAGAATTTTGATCTTACCAAAGCTGTGGGGAACTAATCCAATGATGGCACGACCAATGGTAGATTTCCCACTACCAGATTCACCCACTAAACCTAACACTTCACCAGTGTAGATATTTAGATTCATATCAACTACAGCTCTAAATGCCTTAGATCCAACCCCATAAGTGATATCAACATTACGAAGTGATGCTAAAACTTCTTTGTCTTTAGGAACTTTTAGCATCTCTTCAATACCAGGGGTATTGAATCGTGCAGAACGTTTTTTAAAGAAAAGAAATTTTCTTTTTTCTTCTGTATATATTTTTGAATCTTTTTTGTTTTCAACTGTATTCGTACTCATAATTAGTTAGCCTTATATGCATCTCACAATTCTTGAATGTGTTTAGGTGGAGTGTATTTTTCAGTTCTTTCATCTAATAATGCTGATTTAACTCGGTGAGTTGGTGAAACTCAATAAAACTTTGGTTCTTCGACAAAGTCGATTCCAAGTGCGTAGTCATTTCTTACAGCAAAAGCATCACCAACGATGTTATTTAAATTAGATGGAACAGATCCTCTGATCGTTGCTAAACGATCACCTTGGTTAAGGTCAGGCATACTTAAGATTAACCCTCAAGTATATGGGTGTTGAGGGAATTTTAAGATTTCTTTAGCTGTTCCTTCTTCAATAATCTGACCAGCATACATAATTGAGATGTAATCACTGATTGAAGCAACCACACCCAAATCGTGGGTAATGAACACGATTGATAAGTTTAGTTTTTGTTGTAAGTCTTTAATTACATCTAAAACCAATGCTTGAACTGTCGGGTCAAGGGCTGTAGTTGGTTCGTCCATTACTAAGATCTTAGGTTCAAGTGAAACGATGGCAGCAATCACAACTCTTTGAATCATCCCCCCACTCATTTCGTGTGGGTATAGTTTCATCACTGCTTCAGGGTCTGAGATCTTAGTTAATTTTAAGAATTCAACAGCACGATCATAAGCTTCTTTTTTATTCTTAACGATCTTGTTGATCAACATCCCTTCCATGATCTGTTCACCAACTTTCATTGTTGGGTTTAGCGTTGACATCGGGTTTTGGAAAACCGCTGACACCACTCGGCCACGATAGTGAGATCGTTCTCAATCTCTAAATGAGAACTTCTCGACGTTGTTGTTAAATAACTTTACCTCACCACTATCAATAACCGCATTATCACCAGTTAAACCATAAAGTAATGAAGTGATTACAGATTTACCACTACCAGACTCACCAATAATTGCGTGAACTTTACCTTCATAGATTTCTATCGAAGGTCCACGTAAAACCTTATTCTTTTCACCTGGTCGTGAAGGGTTTGAAAACGATAAATTAATATCTTTAATTTCAGCGACAACCTTTAACTTTTCACCGTTTTCAAACTCTTTATATCGAACATTTTTAGTAAACTCTTCCCAATTAAAAACATATTTCTTATTTGTCATAAACCCAAAAAGATTAGCAAAATAATCTTTTACTCGATAACCAAAACTTTTTTTGTTCATTTGTGTATCTTTCATTATCTTTGTCTTCTTAATGAGTCTTGTACGGTTGCACCGATTAATTGCACACTAGTAGTGATTAAGATTAAGAAGGTTGCTGGAATAAACACGTATCGTGCATAAGTTGGGAAGAGTTTTTGACCTTCAGAGATAATATTACCTAATGTTGGGATATCTTTAATTGCTAAACCAATGAATGCTAATGAAGTTTCAGCTAATACTACACCTGGGATTGTGAATACTAATTGCGTAATTAAGATTGGCAAGATTACTGGAACGAAGTTTCTTAGGATCTTTCAAGTTGGTGTTCCTAAGATTACAGATGCCATTACTCATTCAGAGTGTTTAGCACGTTTAACTTGAGCACGGATTTGGTTTGCCATTCCCGTTCATGAAGTTAATGAAAGTGCAAACACGATTACTCAAAAACTAGGAGCAATAATAATTGTTAAAAGAATCAAAATGATGATTGTCGGAACAATTGAGATTACTTTAATCACAAAAGTCATGACCTTATCAAAGAACTCAAATTGTCCCATCATGATGCCGATTGTTAATCCGATTAATACTTCGATTACAGTTACAGCAAATGCTAGTGCAATCGAATATCTTAATCCTCATCATAATCTTGCCCAGAAATCTCGACCCAGATCATCTGTTCCCAAGAAATGATAAACATTTCTTGAGTCGGTTGAGTTAAATATTAAGTTACGATCATCAATGTTGGTTTTATTTGGATCTTGAGTAAAGAACGGAATAAAGATCGATAATAACACGATCAAGATTAACATCACCATTCCAAAAACCCCAGCAAACGATCGAGAATAACGGTTTACGAATTCTCTGAACGGTTTTGCTTGTGGACTCATGTGCTGATCAGCTTGGAAATCCACGATCTTACCAACCAGTTTTCATGATTGGTAATTGAATGGTTGGGTGATCGGATTTGGTGCTGATCGTACATCAACAAATTCATCACCTTGAACATCAGATCTACTTCTAATCTTATCAGCAGTTCTAGCTAATCAGTTTTTTAATTTTGTTTTAAAACCAGGTGGTTTAGGATTCAGATTATCTTCTTTAAATTTAGTCATATCAATTTATCTTTTCTAAATACATTAACTACTTCTTCGACGGATTCTTGGATCAATTAGTTCATATAAGATGTCCCTGAATGCATATGATAGTACGGTGATCAATGCAAACATCACAATTAAGAATAAGATTACGTTGTAATCTTTAGTTTGGATTGCTTGTAATAAAGTATCACCAGATCCAGGAATTAAGAAGATCTGTTCAATGAAAATACTACCAATGAACGATCCAAAGATTACAGCTGGGAAAAAGGTTGCAATCGGGAATAATGAAGGTTTAAGTGCGTGCTTTCACACAAAGCGGTTTTTAGACACACCCTTTAAGTAAGCAAACTTAGCATGAACTGAATTTAATTCACGGTTAAGTTCAGTTCGAATATATTTAATATAAACAATAATACTTCCCAATGAAAGTGCTAACCCTGGTAGGATGTATGTTGCAAAGTTGTTTTGATCATACACATAAGGGATACCGATATATCTTCCAATAAATACCAACAATAATGCAAAGATGATTGATGGAATTGATGAGAAGATACTTACAAGGATAGTTGAGATATTATCAACTCAACCACCAGGGTTTTTCCCTACTCAGATACCTAATGGGATCCCGATTACTACAGTTAGTGCAACTGAGAAGATCCCAACTAAGAACGATTTATAAAATCGCGCTCAAATAAAACTATTAATTGATTGTTCTGGGAATAATGCTAATGAAATCCCAAAGTTTCCTTGGAACAATCCCTTTAGATAATTCAAGTATCGTTGGAACAACGGAAGATCTAATCCATAACGTTGTTCGATCGCTCTTCTTGATGCTTCATCTAATCCTTGAGTTAAAGGGTTTTCTCCAGGTACTGAATTAATCAAGAAGAACGTGATCGAAATCACGATCAATCCGATTACAAAAAACTCTAGAATGATCTTAAAGAACTTTCATAAAGTTCTTAAGACTGGCGAGTCAATTGCTAATAATCTTTGGATTAAAGTTAATTCTTCAACCCGTTTTTTTCTAAATATGACCGCATTATCATTAATCTGATAAGCTTTGTCACCTAACACTATTTTTTGCGTCACAACAGTTATCTATGCCTCTCTTGTTCTTGGTAAACCATCTCGTGGTGGTTTAGTGTAGTCATACGCATATTGTAATGAGAATGTGTATAGACTACCAACCCCACCAACACGAGTTACTTCTCAGTTAGTATCAACTTCCATCAACGGAATGATTAAACCAGAATCTCGGATGATTTTTTCAATCGCACCAATGAATTGGTACACATAATCTAAACTTCAGTTTTCTTTTAATTCTTCATCAGAGAAGTTACCTGAGAAGAATGATGATAATCTTGATGAGTAATCAATCGTACTTTCATTAAATTTAGGTAATGAAAGTTCGATGAATTTCTTCCAGAAACTTGGTTGTACTTGTGCTTCATCAGTTCCCACTTGATTTAGGGTATCGATTTCTAATCGAACTCTTGTATCATCAGTTAATTGAGCAATCTCATCAACAGTTTTATATGAAGGTAAGATCAAGTTGAATGCGGTATGTAATCTTGCAGTAGCAACATTCTCATTTCTTCTTTGATTAAATTGATCTGGATCTCTTCTTCATTTACTAATGATCATGTAATCTAATAATGCATTAACATATTGATTAGAATATCTTGTCATTTCAAATCCAGGGTTGTCTTGATTTAATTTAAGAATGATTCCAGATAAGTAATCCGCACTAAACGTATTTAGATCAAATGAACTTAGTGAGTTAACTGCTTTATTATAAGCAGCTAATAATGTCGGATCACTGTTAATGATCATCATGATGCGATCAATATCAGGTTTTAAGATTGATAATCTTGAAACACTTGGACCATCAGTTTTTTGAAGAGCTTCTAGTACTAAATTAGATAAGTAATCTAGATATGTGTATGAACCCACCGGGTTTTCTTTAAACCCAATATTCTTTTGTCTAAAGCTGTCAACCCCATCATTTTTAAAGAAGGTTAAGATTCCATCTTGTGGTTGGCCACCACTAAAACGGTCGTAGTTTTGGTAGATAATATCATACTGTCCTTTTTCAATGTAGCTAGCAAAGATATTTTCTGGCAATGATTTTTCTTCAATATTAATGTATCCACCAAATGCTTCTAGCATTGCTTGTTTTAGATAAGTAGCCCCTCTAACTTGTTCATCACTACTATTATCTAAGAAGTTTAGGGTTACTTGTCTAAGTCCTGGGTGTTTAGCTTTAAACTTATCTAGATAAAATCTTGCTGTTTGTAGATCATGAGCTAAATCATGACGTACGGTTTTTTCAAAGTTAAATCCTTTTGATAAGTGGGTTACAAAATCATAGTTTAATAGGTCGAATTCTTTACCATTTTGAGCTTTAGATTTTTGTCCTTCAAAAAATAGTTCTAGATTTCTTCCATCATAAGATTTGTGTTGACCATAACTAGTTCACGTACTAGTTGGAAAACTAAAGTCTCATCCCACAAATCTTAGTACATCACTACGATTAATTGCGTAATAGATCGCATTTCTTAGATCTTGATCTTGGATGTAACTATTAGCATTAGTTTCAAGATCTAGGTTTAATCCATAAGCGATGGTCCCAAACCCCTGGTTTTTATTTAAGAAGCGCTTAATCTTAGGATCAGCTCAGTAACGGTTAATTCGGTTGGCTGGAATTAAGGTTTGAGAGATTAAACCATCTTCAAAGAACAACGCGTTCGTATTTGGGTTTTGTGAGAAGAAGATTCTAATCTTATTTGAGATTGTGTTTTCTGCATCAAAGTAATCTAAGTTTTTAGCTAGATTAATATAACCATTAGGTCCTAATAAGATCCCATCATCTTTAGGGATGATGAACGGACCATTGGTTAAGAACTTCTCAGGTTCTGAACCATAGCGATCAATTCCCCCACCAGTTGTTTCAATATATCTGCGGTTAACTGGGTATAAGCTTTCAAGGATCGTTCCAATTAAGAATGATAAGTTAGGTGTTTGGTTTTCATCAAAGATTAAAGTAAATGAGTTTTCATCTTTAGATAATGGTTGTAACGATCCTTGTAAGTCAGGAGTTTTTACATCAAATTTTTGATAAGGGTTAAGATAAGGATTTTTAACTAATTTGATGGTTGCTGGGGTATTGTCTGGAGTCATTACCCTGAAGTCTTGAACTTCAGCATCCAAACTAAAGTTTGGATTTAGACTTAGATATTTAGCCACAAAACTATTGTCATAATCTAGGAATAATTGACCAGTGTAAAACCCAAGATCTTTAGCAGCACTTTTAATTGCTTCAACTTCTTTGGTATCAAGTGGTTGATTCTTATCATCTAGTGTTTGAGAAGGATATAGATCAGCTTCAGTTTGATTTGGATCTTGAACATACATCTTTAAATCTTCATTAAAGATGTAGTTTCTTCGACCAAATGGGTTTTTATAACTCTTATTAAATTTAGCTAAATAATCACGTTGAGCATCAATGAATCGATCAACACCACGGATCCCATATCTTCTAATCGTATCAAGTTTTTGTGAACCAGTATTTAGATCTAGAATGTATTCTAGATAGTCTCTAATATCTTGAGAAGTACTAAAGTCACCATTTGATCAACGGTTTTTCTTAACATTAGTATAACCCGTTAATGCCATGAAGTTGTTGGTATTACGTGGGTTTCTAAACGCGTATATGGTTGCACGAGTTTTAAGATCAGACCCAGCACCTGAATCATCTGCTAATCCCCCAACAATATTGAAGTTATCTAATTGGTAGAATGATGATCCAATTACACCAGTTCCATTGTCAGATTCAATCGCACTTTCATTAGTTTTATAGTACGTATCAAAATTTGAAGTACTACGATCTTGAGGAATATTAATTAAACCAAAGTTATAACTTCTTTTAGCAGTCAACACCCGTTTAAGCGCATCACTCGGACCATTTTTAAGATAAGGATCTACAAGTGAAGGTAGTACACGATCAACTGAGTTGTACTTAACATAGTTAAGCGTATTAAGTGGGTTGGTTACCAGACCTAGATCATAATCATTGGGATTAATGTTTTGTGCACTTGCATTAACTTGTCGTTCTTGGTTTGGTGTTGCACTAGTACAAGAGCTTAGTAACATCGACAGTGGCACAAGCGCAAAAGTAGCTAATTTAATTACTTTTTTAAATTTAAATTTCATTTTTATTTACTTATTTTTTATGAGTCTTATTTAAAAATATTAGTTCGTTACATTAAATTGGAAATCAACACTTATTACAGTTTTAATATTCTTATTACCATCTACAGTTGTGTTCTCATTTTCAATCTTCACTGGAGATTGCTCAACCGCTTTAGCATTCTCTGAAATAAATTGTGCATCACCTAAATCAACAGCCTGTAAGAAGTTGTGATTTTCATCAACAAAATCAACAGTGTATTTTTGACCAGGTCTTAGAAGTGCATCACGATATTTCCCCATTAATGCATAATCTGATAATCATGATGTATAACCATAATCTTCGATGGTTTTTTTACTAGTTGGATCACCTTGTTTTTGTAATCAGAAGATGTTGTTGGTTCGTTTGGTATTAACTTTTAGATAAACTACTTCATTATTAAAGACATTAGTAAATCTTAGATAACCGATTTTGTTTGCCAACTCAGTTGGTACATAACCATATAGTGCTAGTGCATCTAATGCTTGGTTTCTAAATAATCCTGATACAGTTCTCTTAGAAACACCATAGTTATACAGTTGAGATAAGAAGAACGCTTCTGGACGTTTGTTTACTTTGTTACCATTGAAATCAACTGTTCTAATGTTGTTATCAATTACTGGGTTACGATCATCATCATATAACTCTGCACCTATTGTTTGTTTTTCAAAGTGGTCTTTGAAATACCCGTTGTTTTTAGAAATAAACTGTCCAAAATAACTTGATCTTCTAGTTTCACCAGTTTGATAAAAACTACCATCATTGTTCTTAAAGAACATTGCACGAGTTTGTGCTTTTAGATCATTGATTGCTTTTTGAGCATCATTTAGTTTTTGTGTTGCTATTGTTTGTGCAGCTATTGCAGTAGCAAGCGCATTTACATCATTTGGACTAGCTTGTCGTACTCTTGCTACTTCTCTTCTTGCAGTTAAGAATTCATCAACTGTTTCATTAAACTTATTAGTCAGATCACCTTGAACTTTAATTAATTCATCATAGTAAGCAGTATATTTAGGTCCTAAATATACAGCTTGTAATGCTTTAGCTAGATCATCTTGAGAAGTTCTTGTATCATTAACTTTACTAATATTAGTAGCATCAACAATATAGTCTAATCCACTCATAGCTTCAGACAACCCACCTAAATATTTAGGTACGTTTTCAAAGTCTTTAGTATTAGGAGCATATGTTGTTTGAACATAGTCTCTTGTTAGTGTTTCAGCAATATTATAAACATAATCAGTAAACTTATCAGCTAGTTGTGGTTCAACTCTAGTAGCATTGTAGTTAACTACATCATCTGATGATAACCCAGGTGAGAAGTAACCAAAGTTAAAGCTACCTAGAGTTAATCCAACATCACCGTTTTTACCGTAATATACGATATTACCTGTTAATAATAATAGGTCGTGGAAACTTAATCGATCTTGAACAGATTCTAATTTGTTATCCTTAACAAATTTGTCAAAGTAGTTTTGTAGTCTTTGAGCATCAAAGTGAGTACCATCATTTAGTTGCGGAGTTAATTCTTCAACATAGAATCTAGTGAAGTTTTTATCTAACATCGTAACTCCGTATAGTTCTGAGAACACCGCACGGTTTTTTACTAGATCTGTAGCTGGTGAGAAGTCTTTAACACTCATAAATAAGTTTGAGTGTCTAAATAAGTAGATTGCGTAGTTAGCAAGTGCTTGGTTTTTAGCATTTGTATCAGTACCAGCAGCAGTGATTGCAGCTTTTAGTTTAGCTGCATCTGGTGAATTAGTAACCTGAATATTTCCAATAGCACTTAAATCAAATTTAGATTGAACGTAACTAACATCCCAATTGTATTGTTTTGTTGCACTATCATAAGTTGCTTTAGAATAATCTAACGACACAAAACCTAATAGTTCAGTTAAGTTTTTACTGTTATATGTAGATCTTGCAGTAGCTTGAGGAGTTGTTGTACCATTATCAACACTGATTTTCTTACTAGTAGTAACAGCATTTAATAAGGCTTGTTCAAGCTGACCTACATCTGATCCAAAAGGGTTTACTATTAAAATATTATCTTTATCAATTTTTTCTAAGCTAGTTGTTAACAATGTAGGAATACTAACCATTAAAGGTTTACTGAAAACATCATTAACTTTTCTATCAAAAGCTTGAATAGTTTCTAATGAATAATTATTTGTAGCAGCATCACCTGCGCCACCTTTCTTCATAGCATATGATAACAAGCCAGCTTGACCTTGGAATAATACGTTTGTAAACGCTTCAGTAAAGCTAACGTTAAATAAACCTTCAGTTGTTCTTAATTGATTGCTAGAAGAAACATTATTAAGTCTATCGATTAATCCATTTTGAGTATCATTAGCGATCTCACCCAAGAATTTGTTACCTCTAACATAAGGGAACACATAAGTATCAAAATTATTTAAAGCTGTTCCAATACTATTAATTGTTCTTTCTGCTTTTCTAACTGCAAGAATTTTATTTACATCTGATCTTACATAACGATCTTTGTTACCTTGTCTAGCTCCTGCTTGTTGTTGTTGATCAATTCTAGTTAAACTTGCTAAGTTTGTTCTTAAAATTCGTCATTGCAACGCCAAACCATTTTGAAGAACTAGATAACTAAATCCTTTGCGTGCAGTATTAAACTCGTTTGTTGACGATCTTGATTCTTCAGGATTTGATCTAGTTCTAATTTTTTCAACAAGTTCACTTACACCATCAGATCCACCAGGCGTACCAATTGATCCAGAGATCTCTCCACCTAAAACAGTTCCTCTAGAGTCTCAACCATTATCAGATAGATTCTTTTCAATCGTTGCACTGATTGAATCTGAAATTACTTTAGCTTGTCTTTCAACATAAGCCATTTCAGCAGGAGATAATTCAACATTTAAAGGAACATTAATTACTGGTGAACCATCTTTGTTAAACATGTTGATTGCTGTAATCACATTAGGTTTATTTGGTTCAGTTTCATAGATCTTAAATGATAATCGATCATTTTCTAAAACAAACACAGATTTATTTAATAATGGATTACCAGCACCATCTGTTAGTTGACTAATAATTGAAGCAGCCGTAACTGGCGCTCATTTATATTCTGAACTAGTTTCACCTTCAGCTTGAGATTTAACAAATGCTTTAGCTAAACCTGAAATTGATGGGTTAATTGTTCCAGAATCAGAGTCAAATGAGTTAGCAAAGAATAAATCTCTTAGTGCAACTTTTCTTAATTTAGCTGCTTCAGTTAACCCACTAAAGTCTTGTAAGAAACGACGTTTCTTATTTTCTAGAACTTTACTTAGAGGATCGTTAGGATTTTCAGTTCCTCAGATATCTTGATATGGTTCAGTTTCATATCTTAGAACGTTACCATTCTCATCGATAATCCCAAATCTAAATCTAATGAACTTACCAGTTGGTGTTTCTTGGTTATTAGCATTAACTCTTATCGCTTCTAGATTACTTCTTGCATCTAGATAGTTAATTAATGCTCGATAAGAATAGAATGAAGCATCACTAGCACCAGCTCTTGTTGATAATCCTCCAACAATTACGGGATTGTCTTTATCAATAAATGCTTGACCTTGATCTAGGGTGTAGTGGTGACCGTATTCGTGAGCTGCTACGTATTTTAAGAAGTCAATTGGTAAACCATCAAATCCAGGTTCAAGAGCAGCTAAAATAGTAGGTAATCCGATTCGATCACTTGGGGTAAACCCTTTAAATTTACCTTCAACAACATTGTATTCAAATACCCCATTGGCATCCACAGTTCTTTCAACATGTGGACCATCTAGATTTCTTAATAAATGAGGGTATTTGTTAACAACTTTTTTAATTAAGTTGTTATAAACTGAAACATATAACTGATAGTTTCTAGAAGCTAATCCAGTTAATGGATTACCTTGTTCATCTCGTGCATTATTATCACTTGGAGTGTAGAATAATGAAACTGGATCAATCCCACCTTGGTAGTTGATTGCTTCTAAGAAGTCATCAAACCCTTGCGGAGAATAATCATTAGCTCTGTTTGCGACAAATTCTAATGACGTAGTAGGACCTTCTTGGGCTTCTTCTGCATCTTGTGAATTTTCTGACACTTCTTGAAGATTAACTTTTAGTGTGTGTTCATTCGCTTGAGGGTTACTAGTTTTTTCAAAACTTAGAACTTTATACTTCTTAACTTTAGCTTTTTGTTCTTCTAATGTGTTAAGTGCTTTAAGATCAGGATTTTCATTAATTGCTTCTAAGAATAATTTATAGAAGTGGTTTTGATTATTATCATCTTGATATAGATAAAACTCATTATTTAAGTATGAATCCATATCATAGAAGTTTAAAAAACTACTAATATTATCTTGATAAGCTGATACTAATGTTTTATATGAGATGTAACGAGTCTCATTTAAACTATTTGGATCAATTTGAAGATTGAATGTAGTATCTTGTGAATCTGGTTCAGCAACCACTAAATTAAGAACTGGCTCAACATTATCTCTACCTGGTTGTGTAACATTAACAGATTTAATCTGATAAGTTTTGAATTGATCAAAAGCAACATTAGCTAAATCTGGATATTGAGTTTTAAGTGTATCTAGGTCTGCTTGAGAAAAGTTCTCATTAACAATGAGTGAACGTTCATAAACAGTAGGATCATTAGCATTTTGTTTTCTAGCAGGATTACCCAGCCTAATCTTAAACGTCTTATCAACTAGTTTACTAGCTCGATAGATCTCACCAAATCCAGTGGTAGATTGTCGTGCAGCACTTTCTCTTCGAATATCATTTTTAAGTGCACTTTCTAATGGAATATTCTTTAAGAACGCATCTAAATCTTTTTTAGATGATTCATTTGAAAACACACTATAAGTTAATGAGTCAACTGCATTACCAGGTCCACCGATCGTTGAATAAATTGGTAACGAACCAAAGAACGCATCCGGAAAGAACTTAATCTCACTCACTTCTTTATGTAAGGTTGAGTGAGAACCCAATGTAATTGCATTCCCATTTTGTTCAACCCCTGGAACAAGTCTAAATGAATCAAGAGTTAATAGATCAGGACCCCAAGCAACGTTAGTAATAAATCAATTAGTAAACTCTAAGAACTGTTTAGGTCTTACAGCTAGTACATACTCATCAAAGAAACTAAATGAACCATATTTAATCTCTAGAACAAAAGGCTCATTAAAACGTTTGTAGTACTCACTAAAGAACTCATCAAAGTTATACTTCTTATTTGAATTATCTAAGAAAGAAAACTCAGTAGCATCATCTGAAATCTTAGCCGTTACATTGGTCTTATTACCATTGGTAATCGTTAATTCAGGTTTTAGTTGACCATTTTGGTCATATATTTTTGAGTAATCATTATTAAACAACTGTTTGTTTGCTGGAGATAGTTGTCCATTTTTTTCTGAAGAGTTTTCAGCAAACCCAACCATCGCACCAATAATCACACCAGCTGTTAAACCAATCACCCCTAGTGCGATACCAGTTTTTAGTCATAATGATTTAGATTTTAATGATCATTTTTTTATCATTGGTCCTGTTTGTTTCCTTATTTGTTTGTTCTATATTGATTTACGTTAACTATATTAATAAGATAGTGATTGCCAGACCAAGCAATCACTATTATCCAACTGTAGTTATTTAAATCTTCTTGTTATATAAAAGGATTGCTTAATCTTTATTTGGTTTTGAATAAGCAATCTTATAATGTATTTATTTGGTTCTTATTATTGAAATTACTTATTCAGCTAAATCTTGTTTACCTTAATCTTGGTATCAATGCGCTTATCAACACGGTAAATATTAGAAGGCTTTCAGTTCTTCATAATATTTGTTCTATCTTTGGTATTAAAACCCTGTGTTAATAATTGGTAATTTCTTAACATAATATCTTTTCTATTATACATAAAAACTTGAAATGTGCACATTTAATATGCTTAATTAAGCTTAATTGTGTTTTTAGCAGGTTTTAATTAGATCAAGATTAGGTTTGAGCTTATTCAAGTTTATTTATTTGTATATAAGAAAAGATTGATAGAACTAATATTTGAATAGAACTGATTTAATTAAAAAACTTCAAGCAGATTATTGCTTGAAGTTAATATTTGGTTAATTTTATTTATCAGCTTTTTTCTCAGCTGGTTTTGAACTTTCTTCTGATTTAGGTTGTTGTTTTTTAAAACCAGCACGGTCACGATTAACAACAGTTCTAGTTTCTTTTTTAACTAGTTGAGGAATGTCGATCTCTTCATCAGGTTTGAAAGCAAACTTAGCTGGACTACCTTGAGCTAATGCTACAGCATCACCTAATAAGTTAAGTAATAAGGTAACTGAACGAATGTTGTAGTTATTAGCTGGAATCGGTAAAGTAATGATATTTGGATCAGAGTTAGTATTACATAAAGCAATAACTGGAATTCTTAGTTTTCTAGCTTCTGTAACTGCATTCTTTTCTTTAACTGGATCATCAATTACTAAAACGTGAGGTAAGCCTTGCATATCTTTGATCCCACCAAAGAACTTTTCAAGTTTAGCAAGTTTTTTCATGATCATGATCTGTTCTTTTTTAGTGTACTTAGTTAGATCATTATCACGAGTGTGGATTAATCTCTTTAATTGATTAATCGAATTACTAATTGTCTTGAAGTTAGTTAGTGTTCCACCTAATCATCTTTGGTTAATGTAGAAACTATTAGTTCTTTCAGCAATTGATTGAATTAATTCTTGAACTGCTTTAGACTTAGTTCCAACGAATAAGATGTTCTTCTTAGCTTTAGCTGCTTCAGTTAAGTAATTAAAAGCTTCGTGTAACTTAACATTTAATAGATCTGAGTTAATTAGATCAAACTGAGCACTGAATTGGGCAGCATGTCTTGGAATAATGTAGTGCTTCATTTTTGGGTTTCACTTACGTTTAGCTACCCCATTGAATGCACCCACGTCTAAAAGCTTTGTGTGTGTTACTAAAACTTTGTCTGTTGAATTTGCAGGCACTTGTTCATTATTATCTTGAACAGTTTGTGCAGGTGATTCTTCTGCTTTTACAGCTTGTGCTGATTCAACATTTAAATCTTCAAATAAAAACATTTAAATAAATGTTCACCTTTCTATAAATTATGTCGTGTAATTAAAAAAATCTATTTTATTAATAGACCGTATATATTTTATACTAATTAATCAAATAGATTAGAAATTTTTCGCTTTTTCTTTTATAAGTGCTAGATTAGGAGCAACGATCTCACTAGGTTGCTTGTTTAAGTATTCAACTTTAGTACCAGCTACTTTAATAGCATCAACCTTAGCACCAATGAATTCAAACACACCTCTTAATAAAACAGTTACATCAGCAAATGCGTATCAACCTTCAGGTGCACCTTGAGTGTTGATGATCATTACTTTTAAGTGATCCATTAAACCAACAGATCCACCTTTTTTAGAGTATTTGTAACTAAAGGTTTTATTTGCTACACAAATCTTATCAAGTCAATTCTTTAGAGTTGCTGGATAATTGAAGTTAGTCATCGGAGCAATTACTACTAGTTTATCAACACTTTTAATTTGATTGATTAATGGATCAACATTTTCATCTTTAAAATGTTCTTTAGAATTTTTAGATGTTAAAGTCATTGATCCCTTATCTAATTCATTTAGATCTAATCATTCAACTTGATCAGATGGATTAAGTTTTAAGTATTCAGCTTCAAATGTTTTAGCTAATTGATAAGAAAAACTAGCTTCATTAGCTACTGGTGAAGCATTAATAAAAAGTACTTTGCTCATTGATTCCTCTTTCGTATTAAATATTAATAAGTTTAAGTACCTATATTATACGCCTAAGCAGTTACTATATTGGTTTTGTACATTGGGTGGCTTGTTATTTTATTAGGTTGTAGATGATTAAAGAACATCGCTGCATTGCCAATAACAAGCTTTAAATCTTATTTTTATTCCAAGTTAGTTTACATCGTAGGAAAAGTCAAGTTATCTATATAATAAGGAACTAAAACAATGAGTTTTAAATACAACTTCGAAAAAAATGAAGACATATTGACAGCAATTGAAAAAATCTAATTTTGTATTCAATTAATTATCGTCTTTATCAAGATTGCGCTAGATTATCTTATTGATAAACATATTGCATAACGAAAATATAATTTGATCGATGAAAAGAATACAATCAATTCACATATAAGTAATAAATATCAAGTATGTTAAAGGTTATCAACATTTTATTTTTCTTTTGTTTAGGAGACTTATATCGACGTAAATCCTTATATTTACCGTGTTTTTTAAATATTTTTGAAATTCATTTATAAGTTTTTGATCTGCAAAATAATGAAATTGATTAGTTTTGTATGGATAATCCTTGACAAACACACATACTAAACCATCACTATATAACCAAACATTACTGTTTAAATTCCATTAAATACGAAACAGTTTTAATGTCATGACACCGCCAATTTGTTATAATTAAACATTACTAGCCGATATAAGAAAATTTAATTATTAAGCTACGTCTGATAGATAAATATTTATAATCCTGTATTTGAAATCATTACTATAAAAAAATAAGAGAAATTAAAGATTGTTCAAAGTATGGTTAAATTTTTTAATAAATTAATAAAGAGACTGATATATGTTATCGGATTAATCTTTGTGTTGCTACTAGGTGGGCTTGGTGCAACAGCTTATGTTTTCCATGACAATATATCTACTTATTACAAAAACTTCCAAGATAAGAATAACACTTTACTTAATCAAACTCGTGAAGTGTTGTTTGATGTGCAAAGAATTACTTCTAATCCCGACCTAAGCACTATTCCTATGAGAATTGATAGTGCTATAAATACCGTTGATGGTAGCTTAGATCAATTTAAAACGACGATCAGTAATACTAAAAGTAATGTATCTTCAGTAGAACAATCAATCCAAGATATCAAAGAATCTTTAAAGAAGAATGAATTTACTCTTAGACTTCTTTCTAAAGAAGACTATGATAATACAATGCGTAGATTAGATCAATTTCAAACTACCGCAAAGGATTTAAATGACAAGGTTATTCCTAATGCTGAAAAGATTATAGATAATGTATCAACAGATTTAGTTGACGCAAGAAAATTGCATGACATCATTGATATTTCTCAACTGCTTCAGAACGTTGATAAAACTGTAGAACCAATTAGTAATATTGTTAATAGTTTGCTTGAAATCAATAACGCAGTTGATTCTGATAAATTTTCTGGAAGCTTAAAATTTGTGTCGTTCATCTTAATGACTGTTAGTTCATCATTATTATCATTAGGCCTTCTGACTTTTATATTAAGATTAATCTTTTATAGATCTATTAATGGATATGTAGTTAAAAGATCAAAAGCTAAAGAACAATTAGCTGAGTTCTTTGAAAAAGCTTGTCAACTTTACCCAGAACTATCTAATGAACTTGTTAGGGGTGCTGAACCTATTAAACAACCAGAGACTAGGACAGAAAGATATCCAGAATAAAAAATACTCTCGTTTGAGAGTATTTTTTTTATCGCTTGAAAGGAATATTTTTAACTATTTGCTTTTTCTTCATTTTAACCAATAGTCATTAAGTAACTTCTCGTTATAATTGTGAGTTTGTTTAATGTAGTATTTTTTATCCCTAATTTCTCTAGGTAGATAATCTTGACTTACTCAGTGATTATCATAATTATGAGGATTTTTATATTTTTGCATATTGTTAGATGGACTAGATATATTAATTGGATTTTTCTTAATATGTCAAGGAACATCATGAACATTACCATTAGCAATTTCAACTAGTGCATCCGAAATTGCTTCATAAGCACTGCTAGATTTTTCAGATAAAGCCATCTCTATAACAATACTACTTAAGATTTGGTTAGCTTCTGGAAATCCTACTTCTTTAGCAGCTTGAGTAGCTAAATAAACCCTTGAACATAAATCTGAGTTTGCTAACCCTATATCTTCATAAGCACAAGCTATTAATCTTCTCGAGATTGTTACTAGATCTTTAGTAGCAATCAGTTGTGCCAAATAATAGACCGCAGCATCAGGATCAGATCCTCTAATAGATTTTTGTAAACCAGACTTAAGGTCATGAAACGTATCACCATATGATGCTAAAGAAAGATTATTGTCTATGACATTTTTTAAAATTTCTTCGGTAATTTTGACATCTTTGTAATAAATATCTAATAACTCAATAATGTTGATTCCTCTTCGTAAATCGCCGTTAACCATATTAGCGATTTTATACAAAATATCATCGTTAATTGTTGTGATATTTTTTTCTTTAACTATCTTTTTATATCCTTCAAATAGTTCTATACTTGTTGGGTTAACTAATTCAATTGTATGAACCCTAGAACGAATTGCTGGATTGATAGTAAAGTAAGGGTTTTCAGTTGTTATACCAAATAAGATAAATGATTTAGCATCTAATCCTTTAATTAAAAGATCTTGTTTGTCTCTGTGTAATCTGTGAATTTCATCAATAATAATTACACATTGACTTAAATCTTTAGCTTTATTAATAAATTGTTTAAGTTCTTGTAAACTGTCACTAGCAGAGTTAAACGAAAAACTAGGTAAGTTCATCTCTGAAATTAGAATATTACATAAAGTTGTTTTACCTATTCCAGGTTCTCCTGTAACTAATAAAGAATATGGTTTTTTAAGATCGACCATTCTTCTTAAAATTCCAAATTCATGCAATAAATGTCTTTGACCTATAAGATCATCTACAGATTTGGGTTGATAAAAAGGTTCTTTATTTTTCGATACAAAAAGCATATAGTGATGAACTCTTTAGATTGTATTTATCGGCTAAATATTTGCATGCATCTTTTGAACGCATATTGTATTTAATTAAGGTGTTTAACTCCTTAATAATTTCTTCATTTATTTCGTTATTTTGTTCAACGTTTCTCTTGTTAATCAAAATAACAAACTCCCCTTTATATTCAATTTTACCGATGATTTCGTCAATTTTTCCATAATAGACTGACTCAAATTTTTTCGTTAATTCTCTAGCTACACAAACTTCTAAATCCGGAAAATTTTCGTTAATAACTTCTAAAGTATTTTTTATTCTATGAACAGACTCATAATAAATTAAAGTTGTGTCGTATTTCAATTTTTCATTAAGCTCATTAATGATTTCTTGTTTTTTATACCCCAAAAAACCACCATAATAAAATTGCGAACTATCAAAACCACTAGTCGCTAATGCGCACAACGCAGCATTAGAACCGTTTATACAAATAATCTGATTAAAACCAGCACTTCTTAAATAACTCACCAGTTTTTGTCCTGGATCATTTATACAAGGGAACCCAGCATCACTAACTAATCCAACATCATTACTTTTCAACTGTTCTTGGATCATCTCGAATCTATCAGATTCATTAAACTTGTGATAACTAACAAGTTTCTTATCTCTGAAATCTATATTTAGTAAATTTAATAATTTTTTAAAATTGTCGGTATTTTCGCAATAAATAATCTCTAATTTATTTAATATATCTAGTGCTCGATTATTTATTTCACTAAGATTACCAATTGGTAATCCTATTAAGTACAGGGCTGACATGTTATAATTTTAGTTTTAAAAAATTTAATGTTGATAAAATCAATTAACTTTAAATTGTTTAAACAATGACAAAATATATCGAAAATAATGCACTTAGCACCTATACATTTAACCCAAGAGGTTTAAAAGCAATTATTTTTATAGGCGTCTTTAGTTCATTAATTTCTATTGGGTTCTTAGTAATAGGTGGTGATGTTTCACTAGGGTTCAAGGTCTTCTTTAACTTTATTTGATATCCCTTTATTGGTTTGGGATATTGTATCTCAGCACTAGCTATTGGTTTTGATGTCTATACACATAAACATCTAACCTTTAAACAATACATTTATAAAAATAGGTTCTTTTATTTCTGTTTTTATACTTGTGCTTTTCTTAGCATTATTATTTTCATCATCACCTTATCTGTATTAAGAAGTCAAAATAGTCCTCTAGTAGATTTAGGAATTCTAGCCAATAAAAAAGATCCTTTATTAGGATGAGGGACTAATCCTAAAAACTGATACGGATTTGTATTCTTATACACACTAGTTCCTTTAGTTAACTACAACATTATTGGCACGACGTTTGTAGCAACACTATTTTGATTCAACTTATTTGGTTTTTTAATCATTAACTTCCTGAACAAAGCCGGATTTTTCTGAAACACTTTCTTAATTGTTATCTTAGTAGCGTACTGTTTTTTCTCTCACCTGTGTTTATCAGTAGCTACCGAAAACACAGAGATCGCTCATAAAAACCCATGACTATTTGAAGTCTTTAGATATAGTGGATTTATTAACACTATGACCTTGTTTTATTTTGGGTTATACATGAGAAAATACATGAGAATTTGAAAGTTCAAATTCTCAGTTACTACACTAGTTGTTCTAACCGTAGCAGCTATCGTTGCTCAAACCGTTTTAGACTTTACTTACTACAAGAAGATTACTTTTGATTTCGTATTTGCTAACGCTTATGCTTCACCATTAATCTTAATCCTATCTTGATTATGATTAAATACATGTCTAGGATATAACTTAGATAATAAAAAAACTAAATCTAGATTTATAGGTCATTTTAATAAGTTTACACACCATATTAATTTCTGTTATCCAATCTGATTCCAACTAGCAGGATGGACATCAACATTTGTCTTTGGTTATTTATTTATTAATATCATTGCTGGAGTTGATATCAACCCTTCTTGATATCAAACCTTAAAACTATCGTTTAAATTAAATGCAGATCAAAATAACGCAATCTTTATTAGTTTAATGATATTTAATATGTTTGTTATTCCTGTAGCATATTACTATCCATCTAAGTTTATGCTCTATGCATTAAAGAAGATCGACCAGAAAGTTGAACTGAGACGTAATAATCAACTAATTAAATAAGAGCCAATAAACAATTAAAAAAGATGAGCTTAACGCTCATCTTTTTATTTGTTTGAATATATTTGTTAGTAATATTTAAGAAACTATTTAATTGTAATTTTTTCTTCAACAACGATTCTTCCAGATAATGAATTAAATACTGGACAAATCTTGTGAGCATACTTAACAATTTCTTTCATTTCTTCTAATGTCTTGTTAGATTTAACAATTCATTCAATTTGGATCTTTCTTAAACCGTAGTATTCATCTTCAGGTTCAGGGTCTCTTCAAGCTTGAATCTTCATTTCAAGTTCTTCAAGTTCTAATCCAAATTTCTTAGGACCGTAGTAATTAACTACACTTAATTCACATCCCATTAAACCATTCATCATTAATTCTAATGGAGATGGTCCTTTAGTTGTTGATGAATCCATTACTAGTTCATGCTTGGGAGTTTTACCTGTAACTGTGCGGTCAGGATTTACTTTTGCTGTAAATTCGTATTCTTTTCTAGCCATAAATAATTTTCTTAATATTTTCTTTAATTCTTATAACATAATACTAAAAAAACTAGCGTTATATAACGCTAGTTTTACTATTTAGTTGTTTATTAAAAACTAAGCCAATAGGTCTAGTTTTCTTAATGTTCTGATCGTTCTAGCTGAAACTTTAACAGTTAATGTACCACGATCAGTTTTTACTTTAACTTTTTGTAGGTTTAAGTTTCAACGACGCTTGGTAATATTTAAAGCATGAGAACGATTATTTCCTGCTAAAGGACCAAGCCCGGTTAGATCATCTCTACGAGCCATATTTAATTTATTGTTTTTATACCTTAACTATTTTAACATATTAGCAATAGTTTTTTAAATATTTTAAAATCTTGTCATGCTTAAGAAATTAACGATCAACCAGGTTGATCATAAACTAGTAAATCAGATTACTAAACTTATATTTGATAAGTTTAATCTACATAAGAATATTATTCCGTTTTTATTAAAGCATAAGATTGAAAAACTATTCGCTCACTGAGCTTTAATGAAAGCAACAACTGTTATTGTAGATGAAAACTATAACAACATCTTAATCTATTCAGATAATATAGATCAAATTAATAAGAAGTTTCAACAAGAATATATCAACTTGATTAACACTTTTCAATACGTAGAAGCTAACGATGAGAAGAGTGTTAATACATCTATTATTCATCGTTATAAATACTTATTATCTAGATATGAAACCTTGATGTTAAATCAAGAAGTTGAATCTGATATTAAAAACCAAAACCAAATCTTATTATTATTAAGTAATGATGAATCGTTTTTAGATAATGCGAAAGCATTAATTGATGCTGATAAAGACCTATTTGGTTTTAGTGCTTCACATCTTAATTATGCCGATTATGATAAGAATAAGATGTATCAAATCATTAAGATCCCTTTAATGATTAATAATATGCAAATTAAAGATGTGAACCAAGAAGATGTGGTTATCTATCTTTATTCAACAAAGCAAGCAGTTGATGAATAGTTAATAAGTCTAAAGATTAATAAAAAAATAGTTCATTCTTGCGAATGAACTATTTTTATTTTTAGATCTTAAGTTAATTGCTTTTGATTATCTTCTTGGACCACCGTTTGGACCTTGTCCCATTGGACGTTGACCTTGTTGGTTGGGCATTGGTCTAGGTTGACCACCTTGTGGGCCATTAGGACGTGGACCACCTTGTTGTGGACGTTGTTGAGCACCTTGTGGACCTTGGTTAGGCATTGGTCTAGGTCCTCCTTGTTGTTGACCGTTTGGCATTGGTCGAGGACCACCTTGAGGACCGCCTTGTTGAGGACGTTGTTGACCTTGTGGACCTTGGTTAGGCATTGGTCTAGGTCCGCCTTGTTGGTTTTGTGGACCATTTGGCAATGGTCGTTGTTGAGGACCACCTTGAGGACCATTAGGGCGTGGACCGCCTTGTTGAGGATTTTGTGCACCTTGAGGACCCATTGGTCTTGGACCGCCTTGTTGAGGTCCATTTGGCATTGGTCGTTGTTGAGGATTTTGAGCTCCTTGAGGACCCATTGGTCTTGGACCACCTTGAGGACCCATTGTATGAGCACCTTGTGGACCATTAGGCATTGGTCTTGGGCCACCTTGAGGACCTTGAGGCCCCATTGGGTGAGGACCTTGTTGAGGTCTACCAGGTTGGTTAGTAGCACCATTTGGTAAAGGAGCTGGACGCATACCCATTGGTAATGGAGCTGCTCCTGGCATTCCGCCTTGAACTTGTTCAGTACCTACAGCTTGAGTAGCACCTACTGCTTGGGTAGTTCCCACAGCTTGAGTAGGACTTACATCAGTTGTTACTGCTTGAGTTCCAATTAAATCTTTAGTTGTAATTGAAGCTTGTTCAGTTGTACTAGCTTCAGGAGTTTCTTCAACTTGTTCTTCTTCAACCGCTTCTTCTTCAGCTTCAGCTTCTTGTAATAAAGCTAACATCTCATTAGTCTTACGTTTGTTCTTTACAAACAACGTAGAACCAGCTGCAAGAAAGATAATTCCCACTAAAGGTCCAACACCAGCACCTGCAAACTGTAAGTAAGCAAAGGTATTTAGTTGGTAGTTAGGTAACTTACTTTTATCTGTTAAGAAGCCTAGTAAACTAATTTTCTTAGTTACTTCAACTTCTTGGTCATTCATCATCTCTTTGACTATTACGTTATTAGTTGGACTTGCAATATATGCTAAAAAGCCAACTCCTGCTAGTAAACCAAGAATCCCAATGACCAATAAAATGATCGATGTGATCTTTTGTTTTTTTAATTTATTTAACTCTGATCCATTTTAGTACGTTTCTTGCATCATTATATGCACATTCATATAGATACACTATCTTTAGCTTATTCTAAATAATTAAAAAGATATTGCACACAAATATTCGATAATTAATCGATATTTTTAATAATAAAATAGCTACGCTGTTTTATTGCTTTTAGCTTTGTTCTCAATAACTTTTTCAACTACTGATTTAGGTGCTTCAGCATAGTGAGAGAATTGCATGATGTAATTTCCACGACCTTGAGTAAATGATCTTAGATCAGTCGCATAACCAAACATCTCACTTAAAGGTACTTTAGCCTTAATTACTTGAACGTTATCGCGTGATTCAGTTCCTTCAATCATCCCTCTTCTTGAAGAAACATCACCCATGGTATCCCCAAAGTATTGTTCAGGAACTGTTACTTCGATTGCCATAATTGGTTCAAGTAATGCTGGGTTACAACGTTTACCAGCTTCTTTTAATGCCATTGATGCAGCAATCTTATAAGCCATTTCGTTAGAGTCGACATCATGGTATGAACCATCAAATAAGCTAGCTTTAATATCAATCATTGGATAACCTGCTAATGGACCATTGTTCATAGCAGCTTCAAGACCAGCTTTAACTGATTTAATGTATTCTTTTGGAATCTTACCACCAACGATCTTGTCTTCGAATTCAAAGCCCTTATCGTGGTTAGGTTCAAAAGTGATCACTACGTGACCATATTGACCACGACCACCAGATTGTTTAATGTATTTACCTTCAACATCAGCTTTAGCTTTTAATGTTTCACGATAACTTACTTGAGGAGCACCAACATTAACATCAACTTTGAATTCACGTCTTAAACGGTCTACTAGAATGTCTAAGTGTAATTCACCCATCCCAGCAATAATTGTTTGACCAGTTTCTTCATCAGTGTATGTTCTAAATGTTGGGTCTTCTTCAGCTAATTTAGATAAAGAAATCCCCATCTTTTCTTGGTCAGCTTTTGTCTTTGGTTCAACTGCTAATGAAATAACCGGTTGAGCAAAAGTCATTGATTCAAGAGTTAATTCTTGGTTTTCAGATGCAATTGTATCACCAGTTGTGGTATCTTTTAGACCAACGATAGCACAAATATCCCCAGCACGGATTTCATTAATTTCATCACGTTGTTGAGCGTGCATCTTAACAATTCTTGATACTCTTTCTTTTTTGTCTTTTGTGGTGTTAGTTACGTATGAACCTGAAGTTAGTACACCAGAGTATACTCTTACAAACGTTAATCGACCAACAAATGGGTCAGTAGCCACTTTAAATGCTAAACCAACAAATGGTGCATCATCACTTGTAGGAATTGATACTTCTTCACCATTCTTATAACCTTTAGCAGCAGGTACATCAATTGGTGAAGGTAAGTAATCAACTACTGCATCTAATAAAGGTTTAACACCTTTATTCTTGAATGCAGTACCACATAATACTGGGAATAGGGTTGATGAAATAACACCTTTTCTAATACAAGATTTGATCTGTTCTTTAGAGATCTCTTGACCTTCTAGGTATTTTTCCATTACAGCTTCATCAAAAGTCACGATCTCATCTAACATGTGAGCGTGCGCTTTTTTAGCTTCTTCTAAGTATTCTGCAGGAATTTCTTTAGTTTCGTAGTTTTCGTCTTCTTTACCATCAAAGAAGTAAGCTTTCATTTCAACTAGATCGATGATTCCGTTGAATTCATTTTCAGCACCGATTGGTAATTGGATTGGAACTGATTTAACACCTAATCTAGAGTGGATTGAATCAACTGATCTTTGGAAGTTAGCCCCAGTTTTGTCCATCTTATTAACGAACACAATTCTAGGTACTTCATATCGACTAGCTTGACGTCAAACTGTTTCAGTTTGAGGTTCAACACCCATTTGGGCATCTAATACAGCTACTGCACCATCTAATACTCTTAGTGAACGTTCAACTTCAACTGTAAAGTCAACGTGTCCAGGGGTGTCAATTAAGTTTAATTGGCAGTCTTTTCAAGTAACTGAAGTTGCTGCTGAAGTAATCGTAATCCCACGTTCTTTTTCTTGTGCCATTCAGTCCATAACTGATGCACCATCGTGAGTTTCACCAATCTTGTGGGTTTTTCCAGAATGGAATAAAATTCTCTCAGAAGTTGTTGTTTTACCAGCATCAATGTGAGCCATGATACCGAAATTTCTGAACTTTTCTAAAGGATATTGTCTTGCCATAATATTCTCTTATTACATTCTCATATGAGCAAATGCTTTGTTAGCTTCTGCCATTTTGTGTGTATCTTCACGTTTTTTAACTGAAGCCCCAACGTTGTTTGAAGCATCAATAATTTCGTTAGCAATCTTATCTAACATTGTTTTTTCATGACGTTTTCTTGAAAGGGTTACTAATCATCTAAGTGCTAGTGTAACTTTTCTTTCAGGAGACACATCAGTAGGTACTTGGTAGTTAGCACCAGCAATTCTACGAACTTTAAGTTCAAGTCTTGGCATGATGTTTTCTACTGCTTTATTAAAAATTTCTAACGGATCTTTTTGAGTTTTTTGAGCAATTAGATCAAATGAACCGTATAAAATCTTTTGCGCAATCCCTTTTTTACCATCTAACATGATGGCATTGATTGCTCTAGTAACCAGTACTGAGTTATAAACTGGGTCTGGTAATACTTTTCTTTTTTCTGCTCGATTCTTACGCATATTCTAGTCCTATTTTTTCTTATCTGCCTTTGGACGTTTTGCACCATATGCAGAACGTTGTTGTCTTCTTTTATCTACACCAGTTGTATCTAAAGTACCACGAACGATATGATATCTTACCCCTGGTAAGTCCTTAACACGACCACCTCTGATTAATACCACAGAGTGTTCTTGTAAGTTATGACCTTCACCTGGGATATAAGCTAATACTTCCATACCATTAGTTAGTTTTACCTTAGCGTACTTACGTAACGCTGAGTTCGGTTTTTTGGGTGTCATTGTCCCTACACGGGTACAAACACCACGTTTGAATGGTGATGATTTACTAGTCACCTTCTTTTCAAGTGTGTTTAAGTTAACTTGTAAAGCAGGAGATTTAGATTTTTTAACCTTGTTTTTTCTTGGTTTTCTAATTAATTGTGCAATTGTTGCCATCTGTATATGATCTCCTAACTATTTAACTAAACGTTTGTAGTACTCTACAACGTATGTTTCATTAACATCAGCAGGTAATTCATTACGTTCTGGATATCGAACATAAGTTCCTGATAATGTTTTTTTGTTAACTTCAACAAATGGAGCCACAGCTTTAGATTCTAAAGCTAGTTTTACTAATGGTAAGTTGTGTGCTCTTTGTTTAAGTTCAATTACTGAACCTAAACTAATTAAAGCACTTGGAATGTCAAAAGTTTTGCCATTAACTAACACGTGACCGTGGTTAACTAGTTGTCTTGCTCCTCTTCTAGTTGGCGCAAAACCCATTCTGAATACTAGATTATCTAATCTAGATTCAAGTGTTCTAAATAAGTTCATGGTTAAGATCCCACTCATCTTTTTAGACACAGCAAATAATCTTCTGAACTGACGGTCGTTTAATCCGTACATGAATTGCATCTTTTGCTTTTCTTGTAACTGTTCACCGTAGTTAGATAATTTAGGACGGATTAAAGACCCGTGTTGTCCAGGGACTTTAACACCTTTTTTTGACTTATTATTCGTAAATTCTTTACCAGATTCAAGAATTGAAAAATTCAATCTTCTGGCTTTACGATAAATGCTGCCTGTATAACGTGACATTTATATGAAAATCCTTGTTTATATGAATTGTTTTATACACGCAAACAAACAAGATATATAAAACTAATTCTTAAATAATAAAAAGGTGTTAAGCGTTTTCAGTATAATCAGCTTATCTTAGTAACGAACGTAATAGCTTATAATAAGCTATTACGCACCCTTTGTTTTAGTTTAATATTAGTTTGCTGAACGTGCAGTATATATTATATAACAAAATGTTATATCTAATCCAATTATTTAGTAATTGAGCTTAGTTAATAATTCCTTAATGATGAATATAAGGAATTATTACGTTATTTAATTTTGTTATTAGATAGTTTATTAATCTTAAAAAGGTTTTTAATAAGAATAATTAAAGCGCAGTGTTAACGTAGAAACTAAAGCCTTCAACACCTTCACCCATAGATGCTAATCTAGCTTGGTTGTCAGAAGTGATTGATCTTACCATTTGGTTTAGGTAGAATGCAGATTTTTTGTCTTGACCAGCACCGTTTTTAGGTAAGCTTGAAGTAGCTGCTACTAATCTCTTAAGTTCAGTTTTAACTTCTGTAAATAAAGCCATATCTTCAGCTGAAGCTGTAGAAGCAGGCATTAATTTATCAATATCAGCTGCCATCATGTTTGTAGCTAAACTGTTTACAAAGATACCAACACCTTCTCTTCAAGTAGCGTTAGTCATCTTGTAAACACTTATAAAGTCACTTAATTTAGTGTAATTAGATGAAACTAAGTTTTTAACAGAATCTAACTCAGTACCAAGATCTCTAACTGATGCAAATAGACCTTTTCTGGCAAATGGATTCATATTAGCCATATTTCCATAAAGTGCACCCACTAATCTTGTTAATGCCATTTTAGAAGATTCATCAGCTTTAGCTGCAGCCATTTCTAATTTAGATTGTGCACCGTTAGTTTTCATAACGATTGGACTGTTAGCTCACATATCTGTTTGAGCTTTAACATCACCTAAAACTTTAACAGTTTCATCATATCTAGCTTTGATTGTTGAGTTTTTATTAACGTTAGCTAATAATTGAGTTTCAAGACCTGGTTTATTAGTTGTAGGTGTAGTTAATAAAACAGAATTAATAGCACCATCAATAATTCTTAGTTCACGACTAATTAATAAAGCAGTAATATTACCGAATAATTGGAATACGTTAGCTGTGATTGCGTTCATCGCAAATTGACCACCTAAGAAACCATTTAAAGCTTCAAAGAATCTAGCTAAGTCGTTGTATGAGTTTCCAGCAACTGGTTTAGCGAAGTCATAAACGTTTACACCCATTAATACGTAAAGATTGCTTAGTCCTTTATTTGCGTCAGCTAATTCTTCAAAACTCATAGTAGTATCAAACATAGTAGTTTGACCTAATGATTTACCAAAATCGTTGTAAACTGTAAATAATTCACGACCTTTAGTTTCTAAAGTAGTTTTAGCTGTTTGTAAATCTGCTAAAGAAGCAGTACCATCTGTTAAGTTTTTACCACCAGCAAATCCTAATACTTCAGCAAATTTAGCTTTGAAATCATTATAGAACTTAATTAATCCAGCTTCTGCAGTAGTTTTTTCTGTACTAGTCTTACTTTTTACGATATCTTCAAAGTGTTTTCATGCACCTGAAGCCATTGGCATCATAGCAGCTGGCATAGTAGCAGGAGTGGTAGCTGCAGGAGTGGCTGCCGTAGTAGATGTTGGCATAGTTGTTGTAGCAGAACCAGCTCCTGATCCGTTCATCATATTTCCTTGGGTACTATCACCAGATTGTGAACCACCACTTGCAGCACCACCAGAACCGTTTCCTGAACTATTATCTTCTACAAGTCTAACGATTGAAGATGAAGCTTTTGCAGGTGTACCAACACCAGCTCCAGTTGTTGTTCCAGCACCTTGAGCATCACCAGTTCCACCAGCACCTTCAGCTTGTTTAGTTTCTTCACCAGCTTGTCCACCAGCTGAAGTGGTAACAGGAGTCATAACAGGAGCCATCATCGGCAACTGTAATGAATTTTCTACAACGTTTTTAACTTGATTAATAGTACCAATATTACCAAATGCTGCTCTTCTAAAATCTGCATCGGCAGCAAAGTTATAACCAGTGTTGGTCATCATTTGCGTACAAGATGTTAATAACACCCCACCAGTAACTGGTAAAACAGCTCCTAAACTAAACAATATCTTTTTTGATCTTTTCATATTCTATTATTATTTTCTCTTTATTTAATTAATTCTAAAAATCGGTTACTTAATAATGCCAAATAAAAAATTATTTGGAGTATTAAGCATATTCTATATTAAATATTGCTTAATTCTATATTAATTATTAAGTAAATATACTCATCTAATATTCATTTCAAATTATGTGAATTGATATTTAAACACATAGATTCAATGAACATAGGTAAATTATAACAACATTATTGATCTTTTTGTAACAATATATACATTATCTATATAGATAAAAGAAGGATAATTGTTTTTGTTAAATAGAGGAACAGTCATGAAACAAGACCAGTTTAGTAGAACTCTAGATTTACTTTTTTAGACCCTAAAACACTATCTTAATACGGTTGGTGTTTAATCTAAGATTTTATGGAGGGTTATGCACCTATAAACTCGGCAACTCTTTAAAACACAGATTCAAAGAACACTCAACCCAACCCCATTTAATCCTTAGAGACCTTCAATAATCAAAACCCCAAAATAAAAACTCTACTAAATTTAGTGGAGTTTTATCTATATCTTTTATATCTAAGCAACCCCTCAAGACCAACTAGGCCAACTCTTAACTTATCTCTTTATCTAAGGATGACTAAACAAGAAGGTACTATCTTTAGAGAATCTATTATCATCTGCTCATTCTAAATATCCTGGTAATGCTTGACGATAAGAATTAGTTTGATTAGGATACTTCTCTTTATTAGTTCCATCAATTAAGTTATATGGTTCGATATTGATCTTAAACTGTCTAGGTGTTCTTGAACTACCAAATCTAACATTAACAGTAACTTGTTTTCTAGTATCATTAGCTAAATAATCAAACACACCAGTACCATCATCTCCTCTACCACTATACCCACCTCAGAAGATTCCAAATGGTAAACCATATTTAGAATAAACCACACTACCACTTGAACCTGGTTTTAGTGAAGAACGTAATACAGCTTGAGTAATACCGTATTGGTGGTAATACTTATTGTGATAAGACTGGATTAATCCAGTTAGATCTTGGTAACGATCAACTAGTTCAGCCTTAATATTAGGTTCTAATTGATAATTTGGATTAGGATTTAAATTATTTTGAACTCATCGGTTGCTAAACGCTCGACTATTACCAGGTTGTCCAACTCCTGGATAACCTGCAATATAAGCTTTATCAATTTCTTGAATGCTTAAAGCATTAGGATGGTTAGCTTCAACTGAAGGATAATCTAAATCTACATATGGTACATCTTGATTAGTTAAGTTTAATTGACCTGGTAGTTTAGCTATTTTAGAAGACTCATTTAATTCGTTAACTGCTTCTAAAACATACTTACGTAATGTTTGTGCACTACTAAAACTTCTTACTGGTTCATTAGTTAGTCTT
This sequence comes from Mycoplasma tullyi, assembly GCF_014068355.1. Taxonomy (NCBI): domain Bacteria; kingdom Bacillati; phylum Mycoplasmatota; class Mollicutes; order Mycoplasmatales; family Mycoplasmataceae; genus Mycoplasma; species Mycoplasma tullyi. The sequence continues at coordinate 674,366 of NZ_CP059674.1, forward strand.
TTTTGACTAATATTAACAACAAAACTTAATACAGCAAAATCTTTATATAAACCAATTCCTTTATTTATATAACCATCAGCAATCTTCATTCTAGATTGTGGATCTTTAGGGAATGAAGAATTCAATAGGTTCTTATCACCTAGTCTATTATTAACAAACTGACCTTTGAATTGTTGAGCTCAGTAATCTGAGAACTCATTTTTAGTTTGTTGATCATTAACAAAATCAACAGCCGTAAATACAGTTTCAGGAATAGACAATCTTTGATTATTAACTCTTAGTGCACTAGACCGATTAGGACTACTATTAAAGAATAAGTTGTTGCTTAGATAAGTTACATACTTAACTGAACTATTGCTAAATCTTGAATCTTGAGGACCAAAGTTTACTTGTTCAGATTTACCTAATGAAAAACCGATCGTATCAGGTTTTAATCTGATATCTGAATCTAGAACAGGGTGATCATAATCATCCCTATTTCATAATCCTTCAGCTACGTGTAAGTTAGTAGCGATAAACAAACGATAAAGATCAGGGTTCTGTGGACTGATTTGATAATCCAATAATCAACCTGTACCATTACTTAGATAAAGAAGTTGTTTATAAGGTAAATTTGGATCTGATGGATCACGTAGTCAATGACGTGTATAAAACCCGATTGAAAAGCTTCGATCATAAATCTTTTTATAAATCTCTTGATCACTAAAGATTTTTAATTTTGTTGAACTAGAAGAAGGTTCAGGTTGTTTATCCTTATCAACTGTTGTTGATGGTGGAGTTGGTTCAGTTTCGGTTGTTGATTCTCCAGGGTGGATAATTACAGGTTGATCTGTGTGTTCGTTATTAGAAGCTTGAGAATCGTTGGGTTCACCTGTTTCACTATTTGGTGAACTACTTTCTTGAGATGGTTCACGTTCTATTTTTTTCTTTAAGAAACCATTGATCTCTAAACTTACTTGCTTAAATTCAATCGGACTAGAATTCTTTCTTTCTACAGTGACAATAAAAGATAAGATTCCATTAGAATCATCCGCACTAAAGCCACCTACTTTGAAATTAACTAAATCATTTGGATCTATTTTCTCGTCAGCTTTTTGGATTAACTTTAATCCAAAATACTTAGAGAAATTTGAGCTAGTAATATTACTAGCTAATAGATCTTTATGATTTAACTTGTCATTAACTGCTAGATCATTACTAGTGATATTATTTACATTAATATCATCAGCATTTTTCTTGGAAGTAAAAAAACTTTCAGGGTTAAAACATGATGATGAAATTACACTTAATCCACTTAACAAACAAAACAATTTTAACCAAGTAGTTTTTCTTACCATACGATTGAAATTTGTTTAATTAATAAATTATAGAATATCGACACCCATATGTCGATATATATGCTTTCAGTTTTTAGATAGGAACTGATAAGCCAAGTACAATTTTTACTTCTTTTTTTATTAGATTGTCCTTCTAGGCTATATGAAATCTCATCTTTTTCAAAAAAATACAACAGTTTTTGGCTAGCTTAAATAATCAACTTTGACATAGAAAAACAATAATCCTTTGCACATGCAATGAATTATTGTTTTTTTGTTAAATTCTTATTTGATTTAGGAGATTGTATCTAGAACTATTTAGATTCAGCTGGAGCGTCTCCACCACCGTATTTCTTAGACATGTCGTCACGTCATTTCTTAAAGCCGTCGATTTGTTCTTTAAGTTCATCTCATTTTTCAGCTTTAAGTGCGTTGTTAATACCATCAACGATCTTAGTAAGACTAGCTTTTTCAGCAGCTGGTAATGCTTCAGCTTCTTTAGATCCAAGGATTTCGTTAATTGTATTAACAATACCTTCACCTTCATAACGCATTTCAATTCGTTGTTTAACGATTGAGTCACGTTCTTTGTTTGCTTCAGCATCACGGATCATTCTTTGGATTTCGTTTTCATCCAACTCACTTGAGTTAGAGATCGTAATACTGTTTTCTTTACCAGTTGTTAAGTCTTTAGCCTTAACGTTAAGAATACCGTTAGCATCAATATTGAAAGTAATTTCAATTTGTGGTTTACCCTTAGGAGCTGGTTGAATTCCCCCAAGTGAGAAAGTACCTAATGATTTGTTTTCTCTAGCCATTGGACGTTCACCTTGGTAGATTGAAACGTCAACTGATTCTTGGTTATCTTGAGCTGTTGAGAAGATTTGAGATTTAGAAACTGGAATAGTTGTGTTTCTCTTAATAATAGGAGTCGCAACACCACCTAGAGTTTCAATAGCAAGTGTTAAAGGAGTAACGTCTAATAATAAGATATCTTTAACATCCCCACGTAATACCCCACCTTGTACAGCAGCACCGATTGCTACAACTTCGTCTGGGTTAATTGTACGGTTAGGAGCTTTATTAGGAATCATAGATTCAACTAATTTTTGAACCGCAGGCATTCTTGTAGAACCACCTACTAATAGAATTTCGTCAACTTGACTAGGTTCAACTTTAGCTTCTTTTAATACGTCAGCAATTGGGTTTCTTGTTCTTTCTAGTAAGTCTTTACTTAATTCTTCGAATTTAGCTCTTGATAGAGTTAATTCAGCGTTAACTGGACCTTCAGGAGTAACTGCGATGAATGGTAATGAGATTAAAGTTTCTAATTGAGCTGATAATTCGATCTTAGCTCTTTCAGCAGCTTCTTTTAATCTTTGCATCGCCATCTTATCAGACTTAAGATCTAGAGATGGGTGATCTTTTTTGATCTCTTCAACGATTCATTCAATGATCTTGTTATCTCAGTCATCACCACCAAGTCTGTTATCACCAGCAGTAGCCATAACTTCGAAAGTACCATCAGCAATATCAAGTAATGAAACGTCGAACGTACCACCCCCAAGGTCGTACACAAGAATCTTCATTTCTTTAGGACCTTTATCAATCCCATAAGCTAATGCAGCTGCTGTAGGTTCGTTAATAATTCTTTCTACAGTTAAACCTGCAATCTTACCAGCAGTTTTAGTAGCTTGACGTTCAGCGTCGTTGAAGTAAGCTGGAACCGTAATTACAGCTCTTGTAATCTTTTGACCAGTTTTCTTTTCAGCAAAATCCTTAAGATAACTTAAGATGCTTGCAGACACTTCTTCAGGAGTTAATTCTTTTTCAACACCCTTATCGTTAATCTTAACCTTTTTACTAGTTCCCATTAAACGCTTAATAGAAACAATTGTATTTGGGTTTGTTAGCATTTGACGCTTAGCAGCATCACCTACAATAATTTCACCATTTTTGTATGAAACTACTGATGGAGTAGTTCTTTTACCTTCTGGGTTTTCAATTACTACTTTTTGTGTACCTTCCATTACAGATACACAAGAGTTAGTGGTTCCAAGGTCAATCCCAATAATTAATCCGTTGTTATTATCAGACATTATTATTTATATCCTTTCAAATCTAATGTTAAAGTTGAAGCCAATTGTTTAATTTGGTTATGTTCTATGCATAAGATTATATAAAAAGATTAGCACTTTTGCAACTAGATTGCTAATTTATTTTTTGACTTAGAGCAAATTAGGGTAATTGTTTATAATATAAACAACGAAATTAAAAAATTTGAACAAACAAAATAGTTTAGCCCAAAACAAGCTTAATATCAGACGTATCAGCATTACAATTGTCAGCATTATTGTATTGCTTATTGCTGGTTTAACATTCATCTTTTTAAAAGATATTAGTTTTAGAAAGATCTTTGAAATCTTAAGAAATCCAGCTAGTACGAAACAAAAAGTTTTTATCTTTTTGATCTTTAGTTGTATGGTGTATGGGTTTTTGTGACAATTCTTAACGCTATATATTATTGCTAGAAGATATAAGGTTCAAGCCAAATGATATGATTGGCTTATCTATGCACTTGTTAGTACATTAATAAATAATGTCACACCTTTTGCTACAGGTGCTGAACCTTATAAAGTTTATTGGTTAGTTAAAAACAAGGTTAAATTATCAGATGCAATCACAATTGTTGGAGCAACAGCAATCTATTGATCAATCGTACAGATTACTGTAACTTGACCAAGTTTTATATATATTTCTACTAATTACCATTTATTAGCGGAATCTAAAAACGGACTAATAGCTTATTGATTTTCATTTTGTGGAATGTTAGTAGATTTTGGAATTTTTAGTTCTTTTGCTACGGCTATATTCAGTGTTAAATTTCATTTATTTGTTTATAAGGTTGTTAATAAGATTAGAAAATTCCTAAAACTTAAAGCATTAACTGAAGATAAACGTTTAGAATACGTAAATCAAAAGAAAGCATTCATTAATGAGTTTAAACGTTATTGAGTTGTGATCTTTATGTTTTTATTCACAGCTACTTTAGTGATTTTTCAATATAGTTCTGTTTATATGTCTTTAGTAATTTTGGATTCAAAACTAGTTGATTTATATAGCTTTGTAAAAGTCTTTAATTTTAGTAATGTATCTGTGACAGCTAACAACTTTATCCCAATCCCTGGTGGTGAAGGAACAATACAAGTAACTTTGGAATTGTATTTTCAATCTTTAATTAATATTTCTTCACTTACTAAAGAGTTTGTTAACTATTTTCATTCTAATGAAATTAGCAACGACATTAACAACACAATTTTTTTGTGAAGATTTTCTTTGTTCTACTTACCAACAATGATCGGAATTATCCCATCACTATATGAAATAGCTGTTTACTTTAAGTCATTACATATGTCTAAGAAAAACGTTGTAGCTAATACTTAATTAAGTTATTTTAATTTGATTTTTTTGCAAAATATACGGTAAAAATCGAAATTTTAAACATTCGTTTTTATTTCTTGATAGCTGACTAATATTATCGAAAGTTCAACTTAAATAAGTGTAGTTTATTTCTCGTTTCGTTCACCTAAAAGAGTATTTGTTATTACTATAACTCTGTATTGGGTTGTGTCCTTATTACAATGAGTAAATAAACTAACTGCATAGTTCTATTTTATGTAAACGTGATACGAATTACTTTGAAACTGTCCATATCTTATTAAGATTGCTACATAATTAAAAAATCAAAAATGCATACGAATTATTATGTAAAAAATCATCGGTAAAAATAGTCAATTTCAAAGTCACAATCTTAATTGCTTTTTTGTCATTTTGCTAAAGAGTACACAAGGTAAATCTATACATCTAAAACTCTTTTCGATCTATCTTGTTTATCCCTTTACTTCTACATTCTTGCCCTAGCTGTTAAAATAATAAAGAATATATAAAAACATATTAAGCTAAGAGAATTATCAAAATTTAAGAATAAAATACATGATTAATTAACAACTTGGCTTATGTAAAACACGAATGAATTCAAGACTTAACAATTTAAAAATCGGCCGAAATAAATTAATGAGGCTTTTATCGATCATCGTTTGATCAAGAGCAGATATCGATGATCATCTACTAAAATACGAAAAAAGAATAAAACTTTTCAGAGGTATATACGCTCTTGTTATCGTTTTTGCATCTCTGATAAGTTTTGTAACCTTAGTTATTACACCTAAAACGAATAATAATAACTTTTTCGCTCAATTTGCAAAAGTAACGTTACTTTTAACTTTTTTTGTATTCATAGCTGACTGGTTAGCTCATGCATTTACTTACAAGTATGCAATGCGCCAACCAAAGCTAGAATTCGTCAAAGCATTATTAAAATACTTTTTCACATTTAATAGTATTGTTATTATTCTATGTATCTTATCGTCGGGTCAAGCTATAAAATTTTTCGTCAGTGAATTAAGTCCTACTAATGAATTAATTTTTGCATCATTCCAATCGTTAGCTTTAGTTAAAACAATTAGATTGTTCATGGTTTTAAGCTTATTTAAACCATTCGGAGCTATTACTAATGTATTTGTCAATCAAAAGAAGTTGTTGGCTTCAGTATTCTTGATCATCATTGTTTTAATCATCTTGTTTGCAATTATCATTTGGTCTCAAGAAACAGTTGAATTACTTCGTGTTAAATCTGCTTTCTTAGCTAAAGTAAGTGATAACTACTTGAACTTCCCTCAATTTACTTTATTTATTCAACTAAGTAAACTTATGAAAGGATCTGTACAGTACGAAGATATTATCAATAAGATTACAGATGGTGAAGTTCAAGCAGCCGCAAACGTTTTAAATCCAACTGATGCAGCTAGCTTTGCTAGTTTAAGTTCAGGATATGTTCAAAACTTTACTGAAGCATTCTACTTTACAACAATAACACTAACAACAGTTGGTTATGGTGATTTTGTTCCCCATGCACCAATATCAAGAGTGATTGTTAGTTTTATCTCTTTATTAGCAATTTCAATCATCGCAATTCCTTCAGGGATTATCGCTGGTTCATTCTTAAGTGAAATGCAAAAAGCAGCTGAAAAAAATAAATCAAGAAAGAAAAAACCTGATAATAAAAAAGAACAAGTTGTTACAACTACTGATAAGAAAAAACCATTGGATCAATGTGAATTTATTCCAATTAAACAAAGTTAATAAAATAATTGATATATGAAAGATCTTTTAGATAAAGATAGACAACTATCATTAAGTAAAAACGCAATGAAAAATGCGACCAAAGTTATCAAACGTGGGAACATTTTCATGTTAGCAATTGGTCTATTGTTAGGGACTAGTTTTAATGCTGTAATTGCTTCATTAGCAAATGATGTAATTATTGCAGCAATCGCTAAATTATATAACGTTCAAGACTTGCAAAAATGACAAGTTAATGGGATTTTAATTGGGAAATTCTTTGCAGCATTAATTAGCTTTATAATTATCAACGTAATTATAATAGCGGCGCTATTCGTACCGTATTACATTTTAGAAGTTCGCAAAGCTATTAAAGCAAAGCATTTACTTGCAGAAGGAATTAATCCACCTAAAGATAAACCTGTTGAAGTAAGTAAAGACGAAAAGATTATTGAATTACTAGAATACAACAACATGTTGTTAGAACAACAGATTATGATCTTTGGAAAAGTTCATAATATTAAAGTTGAGATCTTATCTAAAAAGTTTAGCGATTCTGTTGTTACTGTTCCATTTGAAATTAATAATACACAAACTCAAAGTGAGGAAACAACAAACCTAACAAGAATGTTAAGATCTAGTGCGCAAAATGCTGTAAGTACAGATAACTGAAGTGATAGTTAAAATCAGGTTGAATAGCTACAAAAAAACAGAGATAAAAAAAGGAGATGAATTATTCATCTCCTTTTTTTATTTGTTAAATTACTAACTCATCAACTTCTACGTTAACTTCTTTTAAAGCTTTTTTTAGATCATCATTTAGATCTTTTGTTTTTAGAGTCTCAACATAATCTAATAACTCTTGCTTAAAACTAGTTTTTTTAACTTCAGCTTTTATTCTTAATTTAGCTATTTCACCTTTAGAAACTGATCCATATTTTTTGATCATTAACCGATCTTCAATTAGGATTGGTATAAACATAATGAATAAGAAAACGAATAGAACTAGAACTAATAGAATTCTTGAAATATAAACGTTTTTATATTGTTCATTAAACGGAATATTATAAAGCAATAATGCATCTGCTATCGGTTGGAAGAACGTTAAACTAACTGAAGCTACCATAGTAATAATTGCACAAACTGCACTAGGAACAAAGATCTTAGATTTATTAACTTTAATCCGATTAGTTTTTCGATTAACTAACCCACCCATGATTGCAATTACAATATAAACAAAAGCAATCACAGATGTTCAGTTTGCCATTAAATCTGAAAAACTGTAGATTCTTCCCACACCAGTTCCATAGTCAGCATCTGAATAAACATTATCTATATAACCTAAACCACCAATTAAACTAAAAACAACCACTAAAGGAACTGCTAAAACTAAGTTATATAGCATCCCAACTACTACTCTATTGGGATTAATCTTATTAATTAGTTTCATACTAAAAGGTACTTCAAACTTTTTAATAAGATCTTCCATAAACCGATTAGCTCATAAACTTAATCCGTTAACGATTCCTAGAATTCCTATACCAATTGTAATTTGAAACACCGCATAAAGTGGTAATAGTTTATTTCTAGTAAAATATGCTTTAAACCCAAAAGGAGAACCATCAGTTGATCCTAATGACATGGCAATCGCCATGATTAGATAAACTAAGGTAACAAATAATAACCCTATTAAGATTGCTAAAGGAGTTTTTTTAGGTTGTTTCATTTCAGTTTGAATTCCAGCAGCATAATAAAACCCATCATAAGCAAAATAGATTCCACCCACTGAGATAAATAAACCAAATCCCGGTGAAAGATTGCTAAAGCTATATATAGTCGCTAGATCAGTCGTTTTAACGTTTTGAAACCCTAATCCAATCTTGGGATCAACTGGTTTAGAATCGTTATGATTAAAGATTACAAAACCTAAAATTATTGCTAATAATAACGGTAAAAACTTAACAACTGAGATGATTAAATTTTGAAAATTCGCTGCTGATGAACTAAGCCCAGAAACAACAATAAAGTAAGCCGATATTCCTAAAGATACAAGCATTAAAATCGCTCAATCTGCTTGCGTATTTAATCCATGGTAATTCTCATTGAATCCCCTAATTCCATCTTGTATGGATAAAAGAAAGAAAAACGGCATAAAAAAATAGGTTAATGGTACATAAATATAGACCATGAAATTCTTACACGTTTTGTATACGTAATGATTATTAAACGTTTGACATCATCCAATAATCGATAAATTATCATTACGTACGCTTGAAATTTCTACTAAAGCTAATGCCATAGAAGTAACAGAAAACGCTGCAAATAACCAACTAAAAATTGCAAATGCTAAAGAATAATGTGAATTCTGTAATACTGCTTGAGCTTTAAAAAAGATTCCAGCTCCAATTGATGAACCAATCGCGATTGTAATCCCTGAAAAAAATCCAATCTTCTTGGATTTAGGAGCAACCTTTAACGATCGGCTCTTATTGTTGATTCTTATCATAGACATCGTTATGTTTTTTTCTTAATAAAAATTAGCTTATCTAAGATCTAGATAAGTGTTAATATGATCTAACTAAATAAATGATCAGTTTATTATTGGTTTTTTAGTTGGTTAATCTGATCTGATAAACTACTGGCATAATCACCACACACCAAAGACAAGTCGTGACTAGCTCACATCATCCCATTAATTTTTAAGCGATTTTTAATCTGATCTTGATTAACTTTGGTTTTATCAGCTACGTTGATTTTAATCGTATTCAACGTGGCTGTGGTAGTTTGAATATTATCAATTCCACCTAAGATATTAATAAACTCGTTAAGATCAAAAGGGATTTTTTCTGATTTAATTAATTCTTGATTAATTTGACTTGAAATTCTTTTAGCTTTTTTAGTAGCTACTAATTTTAAAATACCAAAGGTAATAATATTTAAAAAGATTCAAGTAAACTTATTCATTTTAGATAGAAACAGGTCTGATCAAATTAATCAAAAATATATTAGATATGTATCTAATTATAAGATTTTTAATTTTAGCTAATAACTAAAATTAGTAAATAAACGTTTTTTGCAATCTTTGGATGTAACTTCTTAGATCGTTGATCGAAACATAATCTGCTTGAGATTTAACTGCACTAATCTCAATATTAGTAGAACTTAACCCTTTTCTAATTACTGCACCATCTGCTACAATTCTTGGACAAGCATCATGATCGCAGTAATTTTCTTTAATCTCGATTCTGATCTTAGTATCGATCGGCAAAATAATCGGCGATTGAATCGTGGTAAAACTTGAATGTAATAATGGGTATAGTTCAACCATTTGGATCGCTTTAATTCCAGGGAATAGGATGGCACCATTGGCAGATTTATTAATCCCAGTAGATCCTGTTGTTGTTGAAATTAACAACCCGGTACCTCTGAATTTTTGATAAAACTCATTATCGATAAAAATATCATACCCATACGCTGTTGTTGAATTGATATTGAATTCATTCAAAGCATGGTATATCTGATCATCAATCTGCAACCTAATAAAATCTAATTGCGTGTATTTTAAGTGGTCTAAACGATCAGAGATCGTATCAATATTAGTCTCATTAAAACTAGTATAAAAACCTAAACTACCACCATTGATACCAATGATCTTTAAGCCTTTGCGATCATATTTGATCGCATTCTTAATAAAAGTGCCATCACCGCCATTAATAAATAAGTAGTCTGATTGATTTGGATCATCAACTTCAACTAACTTCTTATTTAATTCTTTTTTAATTAATGGTTTAAGTGTTTCTGATTTAGGTGCTAATGAAGATATTAAACAATATGTCTTATTCATCTTCTTTAACTAAACCAGTTGAACCTAGCGAGCTTTCTTCATCAAACCAGTATTCATCTAGATAGTAAGCCTTAACATCAGCTACTTCTCTTAAGAATACTCTAATATCAGTTGAGTTGTATCCTACCATCAATCTTTTCGGAATTCCTGATTTATCATACTGTAAGATGATTGGTCTTTTTAAGATTGATGGGTGTTCATTAACTAAAGTAATTAATTGACTAATTGTTAATTCGTCAATATTAACTTTATTGTTTTGTAAGTATTTCGATCTCGTCGAGATAATGTCAAAAACGCCATTTTCAGTCAATGACAAAATGTCATTAAAGTACTTTTCATCAATCGCTGTCTTATAGAAATTAACTTCTTTATGTTGAATATTATGTTCTCTAAAGAAACGTCTAACTCTAGTACAGCCAATACATGATGCTGTAATGAATAAAACTATATTGTTGCTTTGATTGTTTTGATTATCTGTCATGGTGTCTAATTGTCACAAGATCGTTTTATATTTATATCTTTATAATATATCTTACATATTATAGTTATATAATGAATAAGATAATATCTGGCATACAATCGACCGGATCGTTACATATTGGTAATTATTTAGGTTCGATTTCTAAAAATATTAATTTGCAAAACAAATATCAATTGAATTTGTTTGTGGCAAATTTACATACAATTACCGTGGATTTTGATCCATTAGTATCTAGACAAAATATTATCCAACTTGTAAAAATTTATTTGGCAAGTGGGTTTGATACTACTAAAAATAACATCTTCTTACAATCTGAAATTAATGAACATGCTGCACTAGGTCACGTATTGTTATGTCATACGACAATGGGTGAATTGGAAAGAATGACTCAATATAAGGATAAGAAACAAAAGTTTGTCCAAAGTAATCAAACGATTAAGATTCCTACAGGATTATTGACTTATCCGACTTTAATGGCTGCTGATATCTTACTTTATCAATCTGATTATGTATGTGTTGGCGAAGATCAAAAACAACACCTAGAATTAACTAGAGATATTGCGATCAGAATGAATAAGAAATATGGAGAGCTATTTAAAGTTCCTGAACCAATTATTGCTAAAGTAGGATCTAGAATTATGGATTTAAATAATCCTGATAAAAAGATGTCTAAATCATCTTTATCTAAAAAAGGAATTATTAATCTAGATGATTCTAGAGAAGAAGTTTTAGCAAAGATTAAATCAGCTAAAACAGATAATTTAAATAAAGTTAATTTTGATTATAAGACACAACCAGAGATATCAAACTTAGTAGGCATTTATTATGGTGCGATTAACGATCACTTTAATGTAGGGCTAAAGAGTGCGAAATATAACAAATCTTTAGATGAAGAAGTCACTCCTGCTGATATTATCAACAACTTCGAGAATAAATCTTATAAGGATTTCAAAGAAGAGTTGTTCGAATTGATCTGAAATATCTTGGACAATATCCAAACAAATATGAAAAATATAACTGATGAAGACGTTCTAAAAGTGTTGAAGAACGGTAAAGAAAATCTTTTACCGATCGCACAAAAAACATTATTAAGCGTTTATCAAAAACTAGGAATGGTTGTTTAATCATGAATAATAAAAAACTATTAATAATGTCCGATTTGGATGGCACACTTCTAAACAGTCAAAGTAAGTTAAGTAGCCAAACAATTAAGGTAGTTAAACTAATCAACAAGTTAGGTCACCACTTTTGTATCGCTACTGGAAGACCTTCTAGAGCTTCGACTGATATTTACAACCAATTAGGTTTAAATACGGTAATGGCTAATCTTAATGGGTCATATATTTGACATCCAAGAGATCGACACTTCAAAGCAATTAATTTAAGTTTTTCTAAGGATTTAGTTAAAAACCTTATACATAAAACATCAATTATTAAACTTGTTGATAATTTTATCGTTGAAAACAACGACGGAACTTACATAATGAATGAGCCAGTAAGTAACAAAGAACTTGATGAGTTGTTACATTGTTTTCATATTGATGGTAAAGATAATTGCACATTCGGTCAAGAGAAAATTCTTAACTTGAGACAAGATCCAAATACAATCTTATTGCAAGTTAAAAACCCTAATAATATCGATGAAGTAGTTTTTCAACTAAAAGAATGTTTTAGCACGTTCATTGTTAGAAAATGATCATTACCTGTTTCAGGTAATATTATTGAAGTTAATACTGTTTATGCTAATAAAGGAAACGCATTAGATTATCTAAGTAGTTATTACGGGATTCCAAAAGAATATGTTGTTTCTTTTGGTGATGGCGAAAACGATATTGAGATGTTACAAAAATCACGTTTTGGTTATGCAATGAAAAATGCGATTTCAAGCGCTAAATTATTAGCTAGATACATTACAAAATATAACAATAATGATCATGGTGTAGCGTTTGAACTTTATCACAAAATCATTAAACGTTCGCTTAAAAATTCGTAAAATATACGGTAAAATTCGCTATTTTTATGAATCATTTTTATTAGATAAATACAAGTTAAATTATCTATGTAAACACTATCCTAGAATTGTCTTCAATTTCATGATGGTGTTTATTTTTTGTAATAACTCAACCAAGATCCCAAACATTATTCGTTAGTAATTACTTATAAGTTTTAAAAAGCTCTCGCTTTTTTCTATCGACTTATTACTACTTATCTATCTTATATTAGAGGTAGATATAGCTAAGCATAAATATCTGTGAAAAATAATTGTATCTATCTTTTAAATAAAAAACAATAATCATTAGCTAAATGAATTATTGTCTTGAGTGAATCTTGAACTGATTTTTTAAGTAATTTTATTTGTTACTATCATCAACAATCGAGATTGTTTTTTGAATTATCTCTTTAAATTGATTGTGTCTACTTGAATGAGCAATATATGTTGAGATGTTCTTTAGTTTTGGATTTGCTCGTTTCATTGCAAACTTATATGAAGCAATCTCAAACATTGAATAATCATTAAGCGAATCACCGATTGCAGCAGTTTGATCTAAACTAATGTTTTCTAAATCACAAACTTTTCTTAAAGCAAAAGCTTTATTAATATTTTTAGTAGTTATCTCTAAAAAAGTCGGAAAAACATTAGCAATTTCTACAGAGTCAGCATAATTTTTTGCAACAAATCCGTTGAACTCTGCTAATCGTTTACGCTTAGTGCTAATCAAATTAATTTTATAGTATTCGCCTTCAACAAATTCTTTAGTGCAAAAACTCTTATTCTTATTAAAAGAGGCAATTATTCTTCCAATGAAATTATCAGATAAGACAACACTAGAATTAACTTGATCAGTAACTAAATAACCCTGGAAAGCAATCTTATTCTTTTTGCAATAATCAAAGATTACTTTAGTCGTTTCTGAATCAACACTGTGTTCGTATAATTTAGTTAATTCAGATTGTTCGTTGACTTTAAATAAGACAGAACCATTATAAGAGCAAAGATAATCGATCTTTACACCAGCGGTTTGCAACTCATTTACAACCCGTTTAGCGCTTAAATAAGATCTCCCTGTGATGATTGCAATCACCACATCAGGAAGCTTTTTTCTTAAGTCTAGTAAAGAATTAATCACTTTTTTAGTGACTTTTTTACGAATTGATAATAAGGTACCATCCAGATCAATGCCAATTAGTTTTAATTGTCTGCTCTTATCTAAGTCACTCATTATTTAATTGATATAACTTTCTTTTTATTTTTTTCCACTTATGGAATTTAATCATCCAGAGATGATCTTCTTTACTAGTAGAACGACTAAACCTATGAGAATTAAGTAAACTAAAAAGATCTTTCAGTTTCTACTATTAGCAGCAGCTATTGCGCGTTCCATATCTGCTTCTTCAATTGGTGCTCTACCATAAAAGTTTTCAATAGCTCTAGCTCTAATAGAACTATTGATAATCATATAGATATGAATGATTAACGTACTTATTCCTAGAGTTCCATTAACAATGATTGAATATAATGGTCATTTATCTAATTCATTATTAGGTTTTAAAACGTATAAATAACCAAATCTTTTAGCTTCATTAATCTGTTCTCTTGTAAAATCTTGATTAAAATTAGCAATCTTAACCAGATTAATTGTGAATGCAGTCACTAATGTGACGATGATCCCAATTACAACTGTAAGATAGATTCCTGCAGCTAATCAGTTGATATTAACTGGAATCAATCTTAAGTTTTTATAAGCACGTTTAATGTTAACTGAAATTTGAGTCTTACTAAAGATATATTGTTGTTTTGCTCCACTTTTGATATTAGCATAGCTACTAATCGTGCGATAGCCAACAAGTAATGTCAAGACCCCTAAAGGAAGTGCAGCTCAAACAATATGTCAAGACTGATTATTGTAATAAATATATAAACACAATAAGATTAAGCCTGCACAAAATCCTAGAATAACTAACAACCCAAAGATTAAACCTAAAGTGTTATAAAAGATCTCTTTCTTATAAAATCAAGGGATTTTTTGATCTAAATTGCTCAGACTTTGAGCTGATTCTTCTTGAAGGTTAGTAACCTTTAATGAGCCTGGATCAAAAACGCCATGGTAGTTCTGTTCTTGGAGTTGAGCAGCTCTTGAAGACGCGTTAATATTACCGCCATAATTATTATTATGGCCAGCATTAACTCCTAAATCTAGCGTTTTAGTTTGCTCATTATTCATGCTTGTTTTTTTAGTTTATCTATTAAAAATTAATTATAAAAGATTTTCTAAAAATCGTTATCTAAATCGATGTCAAAAGTACTGTTGAACTCTAGATCACTCATTGAGTTGTTAGGTTCAAATGGAGGCAATCTTAATTTATCCATTCCATGAATTGCATCGATATCATCAAAATTACTTGTTAGTTCGTAATCATTGATTCTAAAGTTTTCATCTAAATAAGTATTACGATTTGAATAAATTAGATCGTTAGAATTGAAAATATCATTGTCTATACTTTCAAGTTCACTGAAGAATTCTTTAGGTTGATGATTTGAGAAGTATTCATAACCATGATTATCAACGATTGGATCATAACGTCTGAAGTTACCGTAGTTATTATTTACACTTTGGTTGAATTGGTTACGGTAAAGTTGTTCGTAGTTACGTCTAAGGTTTGGTTGAGGAATTTTGATACTTTCAAAAGTTGAACTTGGTTGAGATGCTCTTAAACTTTCAAAGCTTTGAGTAGGTTGAGACATTCTCATACTTTCATAGCTTGCATTTGGTTGAGACATTCTTGCACTTTCAAAGCTACGAATTGCTTGATCTATGTAATCGTTTGATACTGATACGTTGCGTTTATTAGCTAGATCACTAATTCGTTTGTAATCAGATTTGATCTTTCTAATTTGTTGTGCATAGATAGATTTCAGATCACTGATCTTTTTATTGTAGAAGCTGATCGCTCTAGTTTTATTAGCGTGTTCAGCACGTAATTCTTGAATTTGTTCTTGAATGAATTTGTGATCGTTAGCACTAAGTTGTCTCACTCTTACATCGTGTTGCAACTTGTTAAGTTGTGAACTGATAATTGGTAAGTCTTTTTGTAATAACGCGATTTCGTTCTTAAGTGTTGATAAGATGTAGTTGTAATTCTTAGTTGCTTCTGCTTCAGAGTTCTTAAGAATTTGTTTAATATTTTGAATACTTTGTTTAACTTTAGCTTGGTATTCTTCAGATTTGAAGACATTGCTTGTAGTTAATTGAACATCTTCATAGTTCATGATGCGATCGATTAATTCATATAGATCGTAGTTATTTTCATTAACTAATGATAATGAATTATCAAAGTCGAATTCACTAGTTGGTTCACCAAAGTTGCTTGTAGTTCTTTGTTTTCTTGAAACTTTAGGTGATGAAGGATAAATTTCTTCAGTAATTTCAGAAGTTAATGCTAATTGATTAGATCTAACTTCTTCACGAATATCGTTCATTTCTGAACGTAATTGGTTCTTAATTTGATTGAATGATTCCATTTGAAGTTTAGTTAATTCTTCAAACTTACTAAAGTATTGTTTGAATAGTTCTTCTGAACGTTTTTCTAAAAACTGTTTCAATTCTGCCATATCCTTTTTGTACTCTTCGTTGGTTACAGCAATTTGGTTTGCACTTACTTGTTGTTGAATTACTGGTTCAGTTACATCTAATTGTAGTTCAACTTCTTGAACTACATCAGTAAGTACTTCATCATCACCTTCAACGATTAGTTGATCAAATCCTTGGTTTTCATCTAATTCCATGAATTTATCATCAAACTTAGTATCTAAGATTGGTTCGTCTAGAGATGATTTTGTAAATGAATCAACTTTAGCAGATTGTTGTAATGTAGAAGAATTGATTAAATCATTAGTTTCTTCTAATAATTGATCGATCATATCTTTTGAACTAGAAGAATCAGCAGTTGAGAATTCAGCCTTTAATTCTTCGTATAATTCACCATTAGCTAATGGTTGTTCTAAACCTAAATCTAATGCAGTTTTTTCTAAAGATGATTTTTCATCGAATTTAGGTAAGTCACTAAATTGTGATTTAGTTTCAAATTTAAATTGATCGTTAAATTTAGGAGGAACATAATCATCTAATAATGATCGTTCTTTATTAATTTGAACTGGTTCAAGTGGTTTGATTACATCGATTGGTTCAACTTTTGGACGGTATTCTCTATTTACAGTAGGAAGTTTGAATTCAACCTTATTGAATAAACCTTGTTGATCATCAAACTTAGGCATGTAATCATCTAATAATGATCGTTCTTGTTTAAATTGAAGTTGTTCAATTGGTTCAAGTTTGTCATCATATTTAGGTGTAATTAAATCATCTTTAATTGATGTTGATTTAACTTCAAATTTAGGTGATAGATCATCTAATAATGATCTTGGTTTTTCAAGTTGAACTTGTTCAAGTGGTTTGATTACATCAACACGTTCAGGTTGAATGATTTCAACTGGTTTATTAACAGCTTGAGCAGTTGATTCAACTTCTTTGTTATCAGCTAAAACAGTCAAGCTAGTTTCTGGGGTTGATGAAACTTCTTGTTTTTGAGGTAACAATAATTGTGAATCTTGTTTAAAGAACTGATGAACGTTACTCATTGATTCTTCTTTAGCAACTTTAACAGGATCAACTTTTACTTCTTCTAAGAAATGAAGTGGTTTATTAACAAATTGTTCTTCTTTCTTCTCAAAACCAGAGAACACATAATCAGAACCTCGACGAGATGTTGATGCATTATGTAAACTAATTACATCTAAATCGCGAATATTACTAAAGCTATCGAATTCTTCTTTATAAACTTTAGGTTTGCTTATTTCATTGTGTAGTTCGTTGTGTTGGTTGTTTAATTCAAACTTATCGTTTTGATAAACGATCATTTGGTTTTCAACTTCTTTAGCTGGAGATAATAATGGACTTGCTTTAGGAACAAAGTTGTTAAGTGTGATTAACTCGTTAGGTTTAGTAGTTTCTTGTTGAGCTTTAACTACTTCTTCTTTAATCTTAGCTACTTCTTGATCTTTTAATTTAGCTGACTCAAGGATTGCTTGTTGAGCCTTAGCTAGTTCTAATTCAAGTTCATGAATTCGTTGCTTTTGTAATTCATCTTCAATTAGTTTTTCAGATTTCTTAGTTGATGACTGATCTGGTACGAATTGATCATTTTCATCAAAGTAACCATTTCAAATTCAAACATTCTTATCATTGTAATATCCGAATTGTTCATTACCAATGAATTTGTTGAAGAATGGTTCACTAGCTTTTTCAGGTTCAACTGATTTAGCTTCAACTTCTTGAGATTCTTGAGGTTTAGAGCTTTCTTCTTGCTTACTGAATTCTTCGATTACTTCTTCAGATTTTGTAACTGAAGATTGATCTGGAACGAATTGATCATTTTCATCGAAGTAACCATTTCAAACTCAAACGTTCTTATCGTTGTAATAACCGTAATCTTCATTACCTATGAACTTATTGAAGAATGGTTCTTCTTCAACTAAAGTTACTTTGTCTTCTTTTTCGACTACAACTTCTTGAGATTCTTGAGATTTATTGATTTCTTCTTGTTTAGTGAATTCTTCAATTAGTAGATCAACTTTTTGAGTTTGAGTTTCTTTGTCTGAGACAAAATTATTTTCGTCATCGAAATAACCATTTCAAACTCAAACGTTCTTATCGTTGTAATAACCGTATTCTTCGTTACCAATGAACTTGTTGAAGAATGGTTCTTCCTCAACTAAAGTTACTTTGTCTTCTTTTTCAACTAAAACTTCTTCAACAGTTGGTTTAGGTGAATCGAATTCAACGATTTCTTTAACTGGTTGAGCATCAACGTCTATTACAGTAACTTGAAGACCTGTTTCAAATTTAGGTTCGTTTTCTGGTAAGTCTAGAGTTATAGTTTCAACTGGTTTAGCTTCAACATCAACTAAAGTAACAGTATCAACAGGTTGAGGTTCAACATCAACTACACTAACTTGAAGGTCGGTTTCAACTTTTACTTCATCTTTAGGTAGTTCTAAATTAACAACTTCAACTGGTTTAGTTTTTAAGATGTTGTTGATATCAAAATCAGAAACTTCATTAATTGTTGGAGTTACTTGAACAATTGTGTCAGTATCAAATGTTGGTTCATCAACTACATTAACACTTACAGGTAGCGTTTCATCAATATATGTTGGTTGTTGAATAGTTGAAACTGGTTTAGTAACAACTTCTGGCTGTTCAAAGATTTGAAGATCAATCTTTTCAGCTACTGGTTCAACGAATTCGATCTTCTTAACTTCTTCAACAGGTTTTTTAATAAAGAAATCTAATTTAGAAGCTTGAGATTCAACTTCTAAAGAAGGATTAATGTTAATTGGTTGAACATCAACATCAGATGATGCAACATTAACATCTACCTTGATTTCATCAGTTAGATGAGTAATCTGATCATATTTAGGTTGACTAATAATTGGCTGAATTACATCCTGTTGTACTAAATTGAATTGGTCTAGATTTATTGGTGTAGGAGCAAATGCTTGTTGAGATGCTTCTGGAACAAAGCTGTTTGTATCAACACTAATTACATCATCTGCTACAGCATCTTCTAAAACAACTGGAGCTTGAGCTAGTAATTGATCAGAGTCACTACGTTTTGAGAAATCAAATACTTGTTCTTGAGGTTGAAGATTAACTTCATTACCAGCAACTGGTAAGCTCAGTTTTTCTTCTTCAAAAACAGGTGTAATTTTTAGTTCTTCTGGTTGAGCTGGAGTAGCTGCAGGGTTTAATAAACCACGGATTTCAAATTCTTCACCAACATCGATCTGACTATCATCAATTTGTTGAATGATGTTTTCAGCATATTCTTCTGATTCAACAACAACTAAAGCGTTTTGAGAAGGATCAGTTGATTTTGGTACATCTCCTGGTAAAACACCTTGTTCTGGGGTGTAAATTAAATTACCATCGAAGTCATAGAAGTTACCTGCTTCGTCAAAGTGACCAGTTCAGATTCATTCAGATGATTCATCATAGTAACCAAAGTCAATGTTACCAATGAATTGTTGAATATCGAATCCAAATGACGGTTCTACAGTAGAACCATCGTCAATAACTGCTGGTAAAGCAGGTTCAACTGATTCAGATTCAACTTCCTCGTATTGAACAAACTCATCATCTGTAGCTGATTCTCCAACTACATCTTCTAGAGCTTGTTCAGCCATTTGTTCTACAGCTTGTTCATCTAATGATACCGAGTCGGTGTAATCTTCTTGTTGAGGAATGAACATTCCATATTCATTAAAGTACCCTCTTCAAACTCATTCATCGTCTTCGTTGTAGTATCCATAATACTCATCACCAACGTAGTGACTTCAGTTGATTTCATCACCTGAAACAACATCATCAGTTTGAATCAATCCTTTATCAATACCTTCGTCTTCAACGTGAGTGAATTCATCGTAGAACTGATTATCAGTATCGACCATAACATCTTCTGGATGTTGGTCGTATTGTTCAGCAAGAACTTCTTCGGGTTGTTGTTCTTCGTATTGAACTTCTTCTTCGTACTGTTCAGGTTGAGTTTCTTCGTATTGTTCAACTTGAACTTCTTCTGGCTGCTGATCGTATTCTTCAACAGCAACTTCTTCAGGTTGTTCCTCAGCCTGAGCTTCTTCGTATTCTTCTGCTTGAACTTCTTCAGCTTCAGGTTGTTGTTCGTATTCCTCGGCTACAGCTTCTTCAGATGCAACTTCAACTTGTTCTTCAGGCGCAGATTCTTCTACAACTTCTTGAGGTTGTTCAGTTGCTTCTTCAGCTACAACTTCTTCAGGTTGTTGTTCAACTACTGGTTGTTCAACAGCTTCTTCAGATTCAGCCTCTTGAGGTTGTTCTTCAACTTGAACTTCTTCTTCGTACTGTTCAGGTTGAGCTTCTTCTGGTTGTTGTTCAACTACTGGTTCTTCAACAACTTCTTCTGGTTGAGCAGGTTCTTCTACTGGTTGCTCTTCACTAGCAGCTACTTGTTCTTCACTTACAGGTTCAGCGTATTGTTCTTCACTAACTGGTTGACCTGATTCGTCATAGTATTCTGGAACGAAGTTGTTGTTTTCATCAAAGTAACCAGCTCAAACTCATTCATTGTTCTCGTCGTAGTAACCGTATCCTTCAACACCAATGAATTGTTCTCAGTATTCTCCTGATTCTGGTTGAGCTTGCTCAGGTTGTTGTTCGTATTGTTCAGCTGGAACTTCTTCAGGTGCAACTTCAACTTCTTCTTGAGGTGAAGATTCTTCAACAACTTCTTCAGGTTGTTCTTCAACTTCTTGAGCTTGAACTTCTTCTTCAACAGGTTGTTCTTCAGCAACAGGTTCTTCTACTGGTTGTTCTTCACTAGCAGCTACTTGTTCTTCACTTACAGGTTCAGCGTATTGTTCTTCACTAACTGGTTGACCTGATTCGTCATAGTATTCTGGAACGAAGTTGTTGTTTTCATCAAAGTAACCAGCTCAAACTCATTCATTGTTCTCGTCGTAGTATCCATATCCTTCAACACCAATGAATTGTTCTCAGTATTCACCTGATTCTGCTTGATCAGCTTCTTGCTCGTATTCTTCAGCTGGAACTTCTTCAGGTGCAGCTTCAACTTCTTCTTCAACAACTTCTTCAGGTTGTTCTTCAGCTTCAACTTGAACTTCCTCTTCTGGTTGTTCTTCTTCAGCAGGTTCTTCAACAACTTCTTCTGGCTGTTCTTCAGCTTCAGCTTCAACTTGTTCTTCTTCTTGTGACTCTTCTTCGACAACTTCTTCTGGTTGTTCTTCTTCTTGTGCTGCTTCTACTTCTTCTTCTACAGCCTCATCATCAACAACTTCATCTTCATTAGGGATAAAGTTATTATCTTCATCGAAGTAACCAGATCAAACTCATTCTTCGTTTTCATCGTAGTATCCATAACCTTCAACACCAATGAATTGTTCTCAGTATTCACCTGATTCTTCTTCTGCTTCAGCGCCTTCTACGTAATAATTGGCAAAGAAATCAAAAGGATTACCTTCTGCATCATATAAAGCAGATGCATCTAGTTCATACTTTTCATATGGCTCAATGAAAATTTCGTTCTCAGGATCATATGAAATATAATAAGCATTATCATCTGCATCAAAAGCTACCTGAATTGAACCATCTTCAGGTAATTGGCCGTTTTCATAGGCTAATGAAGCAGGTAAAACTTCTTCAGCACCGTCATAGAGGTTACCAAATATCGCTTCTGATTCTTCTTCGTTAATGCTTTCAGTAGTATCTATATCATCTTCGAAGTTGTCTTTTTTCTTATTTTTAGTCTTTTTAGCCACAATAAATTCCCTGCCTTATGTCATTTTAGGCAAAACGTTTAATATTATTATAATCTACTAAAATATTCGCTTAACCTAATTCTTGGATTGGTTTTTCTTTTTAAATATAAGATTTAAAAGATTTGAGTAAGAAAATTGGTTTGACTTGCTTGTTGTGATCAAGTCAACTGTTAAAGAAGTACAAGCTTAAACCTGCTAATACTATACCTATTAAAATGTATGAGATTACAGTATTAGATTTAACAAAGTCTGTAGAAATCTTATCTCTTATAAAGGTTGTAAAGAAGTTAGCTGATGTAATTGCAATCGATGCCATTGTTTGGTTAATTCCAATCGGGGTGATTTTATTCTTCTTAAAACCATATGATAGTGCATGAGCAATTAATAAGTTATATAAAACACCATAACCAAAACCTGAGATACCTTGAATTCCTAAATAGATTCCACCTTTAGTTAATGTTGGAACTGAAGTTGAATTAATTAACAAGATCATTGAAGTATTGTATAGAACAAAGAATAAACTACCAATTAGTGCTACCATTCATTTGTCGAAGTATTTAACACCAACAACACCCATTAATACCCCACCAAGTAATTGCGCAGCACTAAATACACTTGATAAATAACCTTCGTATGGGGCGCTATTACCATTACCTACAAGTTGTTGTAAAGTAATTTGGGCAATCCCATCAGCTATAGCAAATCTAGTAAAGATTACGATTCCTGCAAATAAGATAACTACAACAAAGCTATATATCTTCTTTGGAGAGCCATCTATAATGTCTTTTGGGTCTTCTTTTTTTAGACCAACAAATTGCGGATTTTCCCGTAAAAATCATCAAAAAACGATGTTCATTAAGATTACAATTACACCTATTAATCAAAGGTATTTTGTAATGTTTACATCTGCTGTTTTTTGATCTGTAATTGCTAGTGTTCTAACTAATGATTGAACAGGAGAAGCAACAAAATCAGCAATCAATGGCGGAATTGATAAGATTGAAATCGCTAAAAACGGTTTTTCTTTAGCGTGTTGCTCATTAAATCATAGTGAAAAAGACCCAATACACGATGCTGCAATTCCTACACCAATTGTTTGAATTAAATTAGTCGCAAAACTAGGCTTGATAATAATCGGTATGAAAGTTGCTAATTGTAATAAAAGCGCGGCAAAAACGACCTTTTTTCGCGATTTAAATTTAATACCTAAATAGTCAAATAATGGTCTGAAAAATATACCTACAAAACCATATAAACTTAATGGTAAAAATAATAAGCTTCGTTCGATTCCCAAATCGTTATGTAATGTTCCGCGATAACTGCGAACTAAAAAGATTGGTACTCAAAAAATCGAATAAAAAACAAAGAGTTTCTTATAACCTTTGTTTTCGAATTTAATTTTCCAGAAAAAGATGATACTTATACTTAATGCAAGCAAAAATAAAACCGCATTAATGATTAATGAGATCTTATACCTTTCTGATAAAACTATGCTTGCTTGATTAGTTAATTGTACTAATCATCAATCTATTTGATTATTCATCGTCTTGTAATAATTTTGAAAATGTTTCTTGTGGGATCTGCACTGATCCAATCGCTTTAAGGCGTTTTTTACCTTCTTTTTGTTGTTCTAAAAGTTTTTTCTTTCTAGAAACGTCACCACCATAACATTTAGCTAAAACGTTTTTACGCATTGCTTTAATTGTTTCTCTAGAGATTATCTTAGAACCAACTGCAGCTTGAATCGGGATTTCAAATAAGTGTCTTGGAATCAGATCTTTTAATTTTTCAACAATCTTCTTTGCTTTTTGATAAACAAACTGAGTGTGACTAATAAACGATAAAGCATCAACTTTTTGTCCATTTAATAAGATATCAACTTTTACTAAATTTGAATCTCGATAACCAATGAGTTCATAATCTAAAGATGCATAACCTTTAGTAACAGATTTAAGTTTATCAAAGAACGAATAGATAATTTCAGCTAAAGGGATCTCATAAACCAGGATCTTTCTAGAACTGTCAATCTCAGATAAATCCATGTATTCTCCGCGGAAATTTTGACATAATTCCATGATTGGTCCAATGAATTCATCAGGTGTTGAAATCTTTAATTTAACGTATGGTTCAAGCATACTTTTGATCCGGTTACGTTCAGGCATGTTTGCTGGATTATCAACTTTGATTTCTTGTCCATCAGTTAAAAAACATTTATACATAACTGATGGTGCTAATAGGATTAATGGAATATTGTATTCACGAACAATTCTTTCACGAATAACGTCCATATGCAATAAACCTAGAAAACCACAGCGCACCCCAAAGCCTAGAGCATTAGAAGTTTCATATTCATATTCTAGTGCAGCATCAGTTAAGACAATCTTTTCCATTGCTACCTTTAGATTTTGATAATCTGCAGTATCAACTGGATATAGACCAGCATAAACCATTGGACTTACTTTACGATATCCAGCTAATGGTTTATCACACGGATTGTTAGCGTTCGTAATCGTATCACCAACATGTACGTCTCGGATTGTTTTAATTGAAGCAGTTACATAACCTACTTCACCAGCTTCTAGATAATCTCGACTTTTCATGTTAGGGTTTTTAATCCCAACTTCGGTAACAATGTATTTCACATTGTTAGCCATAAATAAGATCTCATCACCAACCTTTAATTTACCATCAAAGATCCGAATAAAACATACAACTCCTTTGTGAGGATCGTAGTAACTATCAAATATTAATGCTTTTAGTGGATCATCATCATTTGCATTTTTAGGTGGTGGAACCTTATTAATAATTGCATCTAAAACTTGATCAATATTTAAACCAGTTTTAGCTGAAATCAACGGCACATCTGAACAATCAATTCCGATTTTGGTTTCGATCTCTCGCTTAACTCGATCAACATCAGCCGAAGGTAGATCAACCTTGTTAATAACTGGGATGATTTCAAGATTATTTTCAAGTGCTAGATAAACATTTGATAATGTTTGAGCTTGTACACCTTGAGTGGCATCAACAACTAATAAAGCAGCTTCACAAGCTGCTAAACTTCGTGAAACCTCATAAGTAAAGTCGACATGACCAGGTGTGTCAATTAAATGAAAAGTATAATCTTGATCGTTTCTTTTAAACTTTAGTTGAACTGCATTAAGCTTGATCGTGATCCCACGTTCACGTTCAAGTTCCATGCTATCTAAAAGTTGATTTTTCATCTCTCTTTTAGATACAGTTTCAGTAATCTCAATTAGTCTATCAGATAGGGTTGATTTACCGTGATCAATATGCGCAATAATACTAAAATTACGTATGTTTTTTTTATCCATATCTGTTAGCTAATAGATTATTTGTTAAATTCAAATTTAATGAATTGAATTGATTTCTTTCTTAATGATGCAGGGTTGTCTATATATTTCTTAGAGATTCTTACATAAGCAATTCAAACTGCAAAATAACTTAATGGGAAATAACCACACAATAATCCAATGATTGCAGCTCATGCAATCTTTGGATTATTAATTACATTAGTAACTCCACCATAAACTGAGTACACTGTACGATCAACAGTTTTATAAACATAAGGAACTGTGATTACATAGATTACATAGATAATTGGATAGATAATTCCTGGAATCAAGTAAGTATGAAACTTACCAATATTTCTAGCTGGTGAATATACAAAAGCTAAGAATCCCGCAATAATGAAAGCTACTGGATTAAATAAGTGAACAGTTAACCCTCTTGCTAATCTAATCGGATTGGTAATATGTTTATAACCCAAACTACCAAATTGTAAGATGACATTATAACCAAAAAAGGTAAATAAGATATAAACTATACTTGCTACTAAAAACTTATCTCTTTTAAGAAAACTATGTTTTGGTAAGAAAACATAGAAAAATGAAAAGACTACTAAGATAAAGTTACTTTGATTAGTAAACTTATCAAACGTTCTAAAAGCATCAGTAAAGCCCTTCATCGTATCAGAGTTTGATAATAGTTCAGCAACAACTCCTTCAACAATGAAGATTGCTGTAGCTAAATTTAACCAAAACACAAAAAAGAAGATCTTTTGTGCTGTAGTTAATTCGTATTTAAATCAATGACTAATACTTTTGGGTTTTTTATCAATTAAATTCATACTATCTTATCCTTTTTAAATTAGTTATGTGGATTGATCACCACTTGGTTTTGTTCATATTTCTTAGAGATCTTCCTAGCTCCAAACCAAGTGAGATAGGTCGTGACAGGAACTAAAACAAATAATAAGAACATAATAGCAGGGTAAGCAAATTGCGGATAATCCTTCGTATTTGTTGCCACATTATAAACCGAATACGTCATACCATTTGGTCGGTTGTATACAAACGGAGCCATAATCACATAAACACAATAAATGGCTGGATAGATCATTATTGGTAGTAGATAACTACTTAGTTTTTTTAATTTCAAGTTTGGATCATAAACAAACTTGAAGAAACCACAAACAATAAAAACGATCGGATTGATTAAGTGTTTAAATAGATCGATGAACAATAAAAAAGCAGTTGCTTTTGAACCATAACCAATCTTTGAATAACTAAAAGCTAAGATTGATTTAGGCGCAACGATTACTGCTATTGCATTAGATATACTTACCAAGTTATAAACAAAAAAAGTGATGAAAATATAAGTGATGCAGGCGATTAAAAACTTATCGTTTTTAAGAAAACTGTGTTTGGGAAAAAACACATAAAACAACGAAAAGAAAAAGATTAAAATGTTCGTTTGATTCGTAAACTTATCAAGCGATAAAAATCCATCACGACCTCTGAATAAAAGTGAAAAAAGACCGTGAAGTACTAATAAAACACTAATTGCATTAACAATAAAAGCAAATAGAAAAATTCTTTGCGACTTATTTAATTGGTTCTTGTATCAACTCCTAACGCTGATCTTTTTCAGTTCTAATCGATTCATCAGTTCTTATCAACTTTATGCATTCAGTTTGGCTTTTCTTTGAGCAATTTGGAAGTAATGATTATTTGTCTTTTTAATCAAGAAGATAATTAAGATAAACGATGCAGGGAAATATAAGAATGTCATTAACATACCAACTGTAATTGCCATATTACGATTGGTAACTACATTTGTGTAATTTCCATAAACTGAATAAATGGTATGATCTGGGGTTTTATAAATCAATGGAATGGTTAATACGTAGATCAGATAAATGATCGGATAGATCATTCCAGGTAAGATAAACTTCGAATAATTTTGAATCTTTTCAATTGGATTAAAGATGAATCTTAAATATCCAGCAAAAATGAAAACGATTGGGTTAATGATTTGTAAATAAATCCCAGAAGCTAAATAGCTTTGTGAAAAACTAGCACGGTTATTGGCTTGATCTACTAAATCTTTAAAGATTCCCCCTGTAAAAAATGTAAACAGGGTATACACCATACAAAAGACTAAGAATCTTTCATTTTTAAGTACGCTGTTATTTGGATAAAAAACAAAGAAAAATGAAAAGAAGAATAATAACACACTACTTTGGTTGGTAAAATTACCAATTGCGGTAAAACCATTGATAAATGGTGAACCAAAGTAATTAATATCTATACTAGAGTAGAAATTATAGATAACAAAACCTAAACCGATAATGTTAAATAAGAAGACTGTTAAAAACAGTCTTTGAGATTTTGTTAACGTTTGGTGATATCAATTTCTTAAACAGAATCTTTGTTTTGTATTAACCATATTTTATTACGACAACTTTCTACCAAAGATGGTTCCTAAAGCATTGTACAAGCGTTGATCAAATACAGTTAATTTATTATTAGCTGTTAAATGATTAATTGCTTGGATTTGTACTGTTGAATTACTTGCAGTCATCGCAATTACTGTTAATAATTCAGATGGGCTTAAACCTAATGCTTTAGTTGGATCATTTAATCAACCAGCTCCAAGATTGGTTAAATCGTTGTAACTTACTTGTTTAACATAAGCAGCCACTCTTCTTAAACTACCTTGTAGGAATAAACTGTGGTTTAATTCAAAGTTCTCTGATTTAGTTGTTCCGATATAACCAACATATCGTTCAAACGCTTGAGCAGGAATCATATCGATCATTTTCTTGATCTCAGTAACTCTTTCATCAAAGCTTAATGGTTTACCATCACTATTATTACCAAAGTAAGTATTGTTTGGTACTCTAGTTTCATTAGTAATTGAACGAGCCAGTTCATCTAATTCACGTTCAGTTTTAATGTTATCAACATAAGTTAATAAATTAGTTTTACTACCAAAACCATAGAAAGCACCTTGTTCACCTGATGAACCATAAGTTGAGAATAATGCTGATTTCAATTCATTACTAATCGGTGCAGATCCGTTTTTGAATACTAATCCAGCAAAACCATATTGAGGCATTGTTGGTGCGTTATTTGAATCTGAAACATTGTAAGTTAATGAACTGTTATCTCAGAAGTTAGCTGGTTTAATTTTCATTGCTTCTGAAGAGATCATGTTCTGTCAGTTAGCTACAGATGAACCTAAAATTCCATTTGGATTTTGATCAAAAGTAATTAATGGGTTTAATGTTTGATTATTAGTTGTTGCATCATCTAAAGGCTGACTATTAGATGCTGTAGTAACATTAGCATTGAAATTAATTGGCAATGATCATGTTGCAAATGCAACATCACCAGGACGCATATTTAACATTGCAATGTTCTTGAAGTTTTGTAAATTATTTCTTAATAATCATTGGAATGTGTATAAGAATCTATAGTAACTAAATGTTAGATCACTAGCTTGCTGAGGGTTTGATATTTGATCAGCTCAAGCTTTATCAACAACCTTGTTGAATGAATTGAAATCAGTATAAATTCCATAAGAAGTTTTGTCATTTAAGCTATTAAATGCACTTAGTTGGAAAACGTTTCTAATTACATTAGTTAATAGATCTTGACTAATTCCTTCAAAACTAGATACTTGGTTATTAGTAGTATTAAAGAATTGTCTGAAATTAGGATTTGATCTAATGTAGTCAATTCTAATTTCATTTGTTAATGTTGATGTTGAAATAATTGATCCAACAGCTAAATTAATTGCTAAATATAAACCATTTCATTGATTTAGATCTTGATCAGTTGAATTAACTTTAACAAAAGTGTTTTGACTTTGGTTATTTAATAATGTTGTTTCAACATTTAATTTAGTTAATAATTTATCAATCTCAGCATTTCTAGCTGCTCTTGTATCAGTTACATATTTATTAATTTCTGCAACTGTACCAGTGCTAGCATTTGTAGCAGTTAAACCATAAAGTGATAAGTAGTATTGTTCTAATCCATTGAATGAACCATCAGTTGCTCTTACATATGGTAATCTAGCTGCAATCCCATTGTTAGCAGTTTGGTTTGTTCTAGCATTATCTTCAAAACCTTTAGCACGGTCATAGATCTTAGCTCTGATGTTTTTAACTTCTGTATCTAAGTTAAGTGCATTTAGATAAGCAACTTGAGTTTTAACTAAATCATTAACTAGATCATAAACTTTTTTAAAGCTAGTTCTAAAACTGAAGTTTGCATTATCTTCAATATTGAAGATGTTGTTCTTATCCATTGGATTTTTCATGGCATCTTCATACATCTTACTTAATGCTAAGTAAAGATTTAGAGTTTGATTCTTAGTGAAATGATTTCTGATCTGAGAATTTAGATCAAAATCATATCTTTCATTCTCAGATAAGTTAACAGATGATCTTAATAATGAACGGTAAGCTAAAAATTGTTTTTGTTTGTTAATATCTCTAGCCATACCACTTTGGTTTAAGTAGTAATCTCCACCATCAATCGCCATTACATGGATACCATCTTTACCACGAGAAAAGATGAACTTGCTAGCGTTCATGTTTTTACTCATGACATTAGTTTTCATATTAGTTGATTCTGAAGAATCAACTGTTTCCATCCCGTTTCATTCAAAAATTTCGTGGATGTCTTTAGTTCCAGCAGCTAAATCTGCATAAGCATTATAGTATGGATCAGTAGTTCGACCCGCTTCACCAGTTTTTAATAATGAATTATTGTTAATCTTTTGTGAGAAAGTGTTGGTTGCTGTAGTCTCGTTATCACCTGCACCTGTACCAGTAGCTTTAGCTCTAATAAAGTTATTGATCAGATTAACATCATCAATATCAGATTGAACCATACCAACATTATCACGGTTGGTATTATTAGTTTGCTTTAGATATTGTTGAACATAAGCAGCACTAAATGATACGTCAAAACTATTAAACATATCAGAAGCAGTCATTAACAACTTACCACCAGAATCTGCTGAGAAGTTATTAGGAATATCAATTCCTTTAGTTGTATTATTTACATAACTATCCAACCCTCTAGTAATGAATTGGTTATAAGCTCTCATTCCCTTGTTTTCATCAAACGGTTGGTCTTTAGGATTTTTGAATGCTTGGAAATTATAACTAGCTACTAGTGCATTTGCACTTACAGTTCGATCATTAAAGATTGAATTAAGTCCATCTTTAGGAATTTCATTGGTAAATACAATTCTAGACACTAAATTAGGATTTTCATCAGTCACTCACTGATTGAAAGCAAACGCTTGGATTTGTGCTAAGAACTCATTATTAGTTTGTTCGTTATTAGATGCACTAAATCCACCATCAGTAAATCTAATGTTAGCTCAGTTAGCTGGATCGTTTAAGATTGCTCTTGAAGGAATCTTAGTTAAATTTGAATAAACAGTAAAACCATCAGCGTCAGTTGACATTGTTGGTGCATAGTTTAAATAAGAATCCTTAAATATCGAATCGAAGAAGTCGTTGCTAATTTTTTGATTAAGTTGGTTTTGAAGATAACTTTCTTTAGTTCCGCCATTAGGATCGAATAATTGAGTTTGGATTAGATCCATGAAGTTATTTCCATAGATCTTCTTATTATCTTCAATTGAAGTATTTAATTGATCATTAACATCATCACTAAAGTTTTGGTACTTATTACTTAAAACTGATGATTTAGAGTTTTTGTAATAGTTAGCTAAACTATCAGCTAATAAAGATGAAAGTAAGCTTTGGAATCCTTGATTGTTTTTAAGTGCAGTTGCAAGTACAGTTTTAGCTTGATCTTTTTGACCACCTAAAATGTTACTACTATCACCGCCAACAAACCCTAGGTTTTGATTATTACCATTGTTACTAAAACCAGTTTGGAATTTGTTCATTAGTAATTGGTTGGCATTATAAGCAGTTCCACAAGAACTTACAAGAACTCCAGCTAAAGAAATTAACGATAAAAATGAGACTTGTTTAACGATTCGATATTTTTTATTTTTACTATGAGACATTAGCTTTTCTCCGTTTAAAATTTTACTACTTTATTTAATTTATGAATTCCTCATCACCCATCTTAATCCCAGTGCATCATATAAGCGTTTATCATTAACATCAATTAAAGATTGCTGATTAATGATCGCTAATTCTGCATTGTTTTGGTAAGAACTATCAAATGCATATCGTGCAACAATTGATAGTAATTCATTAACTGATAAACCTAAACGATTTTCAGGTTTTGTTAATCATGATTCACCACCTAATTCAGCTACTTCTTTAAAGTTGATTTGCTTAATATAAGTCGTTCAGTTTAATAATGACTTAGCTGCTGTAAATGGAACAAAAGTTTCTGGTTGAGTTGTAAAATCAGTTGAAGCAACTTTGTTGTTTCCAACATAACCAACAAACTTCGTATAAACATCAGCTGGCAAGATCTTAGTATCACTTAATTGACTAATTAAGTTAGCTTTTCTTTGTTCAGCACTTAATGCCATTCCATTAGCATCTGTATCAAACAAGTTGATATTAACTTGCGCTCTTCTTAATAATTCAACAAACGCATCCAATTCACGGTTTGTTGTTAATGTGTTTACATAATTAACAACATCTTCAAGTGAACCACCAAATGCGTATAACACCCCGTTTTGACCAGATTGTTCGAAGTTATCAAATAATACAGATTTAACTTCACTGTTTAGATTTGTATTATTAGCATTAGCAATACTTAAACCATTAAATCCATATGCCGTAACATTGTTATCAGTAGTTGAATAATCAATATTATTAGCATTAGAATTAGGATTATTATTAGCTGCTTTATTTAAATTAGCAAAGTTTAAACTTGTTCCTTGTAAATAGTTAGGGTTGGCAATAAAGTTTGTAAAGTTAATCTTATCTTGAGTGCTTGCAATATTACCATTATCATCTAACTTAGTTCCATTAGTTAACGTTCATGAAACATTAGCACTAACACCTCTAGTGATTTGAGTTGATAAGATTCGCTTAAACTCAGCTAAATTATCTTGAATTAAGTATCTAAACGTATTTAGATATCTTAGATAATTTAATCTAGCATCATCATTAAGATTACTGATCATTCTTTCATTATCAAAGTAATTATTTAAGACAGTATCATACTCAGCTTTAGTAGTTCAAGAACCATACTTAACTTTATTAGTTTGACTTGCTCACGTACTTTGAATGAAATAGAAGTTGACAACACTTTTAATCTGATCAGCAGTTAAACCTTCAAAGTCTTTAAACTGATTGGTTTTAGGATCATAGAAGTTGGTAAAACGTTGATCATTTAGATAAAACTGACGTTTGAAATCATTTGTTGATGTAGGTAATGCGATTGTTGTGTTGATTGCTAGATTAGCTGCCAAACTATATTGCGGATCATATCTTGAATCAACAAAGACATTTTGTGAGAACTGATAAGAAGCTACACCATTTAGTAATAATCCTTCAGCTGCAACTTTAGCTGCTTGGAAATACTTAGTCTTAGTATCATTAACAACTTGATCAAATAATTTACTTAATCCTTGATCTTTAGTTGTTAATGTATCAGCTGGTAATAACTTATTCTCAATTAATAGATCTTTATAATAACTTTCAATTCCCACATAAGAACCATCTGCAGCTGCTGGGTGAGGTAACTTGCCTGCAATTCCAACTTCTGGGGTCTTATTATTTTTAATTAAGTTATCAAACATCCCCGCTCTTTCAATGATCTTTTCTCTAGCATTGATCGCATCGTTTCTTACTTTAAGAGCATAATCATAATCAACTTTAGATTTAACTAAATCTTTAAGAATTGATGAAGCTTTAGTTAAAGATGCTAATAAAGCTTCGTTTCCTGGTTTGTGTAAAAATGAATCTTTATTATCAATTGCATTTAATAAGAATTCAATTGTTAAAGTAACATTATGATCTTCATAGTATTTCTTAATTGGATCTAAGATGTTAAATTGGTAAGATTTTTCACTAAAGAATTTAGAGAAGTCGGGATTTTTAACTAATTGATTTCTAAATAATAAGAACTCTTTTTGCTTATCAACGTTTCTAGCATTACCAGTTAGATAGTAATTAGCCCCATCGATTGCCATGATGTGAATCCCATCTTTTCCACGAGATAAGATGAATTGTTTTTCGATATTATTTGCATCTGCATCAGATGAAGTTGGTCTGATGTATTCGTGAAGGCTAGCTTTACCTTCTGCGTATTGTTTGTATATGTCGTAGTAACTGTTATCAGCAATTTTATCAACTAAGATACTTGATTTAACTTTTTCTGAAAGTTCTTTTAATTGTGGATCATTAGAAGTTAAATCTAATGTCGTTGAATAAGCAGAATTTGCATCAGTTGAATTAGCAAAAATGAAATTCTTCATGATGTTGTTAGGATCTAATGTAACTGAAACAACCCCATTATCCTTATCAACATTATTAGTTAAATCTTGATATTGTTGAACATAAGCCGTGGTGAAAGCAACATCAAATGTGTTGAACATTTCACTTGCGCTCATTAACAACTTACCACCAGAGTCTGATGAAAATTGATTTAAGAAGTCAACAGTGAAGTTATCTTTGTTGTAATAGTTAACTAAACCATTGTTAGCTACTAATTGTCTAAATCCAGTTGATAGTTTAGGTGATGTTTGATCAACTACATCTTTAGGATCTGTAAATGCTTGGAAACTATAACTAGGTTTTAGTTCATCACCTAAAACTTTTTTATCAAAAATCTGATCTAAACCACCTTTGATATTTTCATTAGTAAATACGATCCGAGAAACTAAGTTCGGATTTTCTTTTTTAACTCATTGATCAAAAACGTATGCTTGGAAATCTGCAAACATTTGGTTATCGTTTAGAACTGATCTTCTATCAACAT
Organism: Mycoplasma tullyi; assembly: GCF_014068355.1. Classification (NCBI taxonomy): domain Bacteria; kingdom Bacillati; phylum Mycoplasmatota; class Mollicutes; order Mycoplasmatales; family Mycoplasmataceae; genus Mycoplasma; species Mycoplasma tullyi. Next base: position 708,807 of record NZ_CP059674.1, read on the forward strand.
AACCTTCTGAATAAAACTTAAAGTTTTTTCAATTTTCAGGTTTACTGATTACATCAATTAAAGGGTTATCAACCTTTTTATTTTTGTCATCGAAATAACCTAAGTAGTTGTTTTGGAAAACCATTGATGAAAAATCAGTAAACACGTTAGTTAAAACTTGTCTACGTTTGTAACTATCAGCAGTTCCACCATTAGGGTCAAAAAGATCTGTTTGTCTTCTGATTTCAAAATTTCTTCTAAACTGATTTCTTAGTGAAGTTGTTTCAGATTCAAGTTTAGTTTCAGCATCTTTTTCTCAATCGCGATATTTTTGCATAATGCTGTTTGAAGCATTATTGCTGTATCAATCTGCTAGTGAGTTGGCGATTAGAAATCTAGCAAAATCATTGAAACCTTGATCAGTTTCTAATGAATTTTGCAAAACAGCATTAAACGAGCCTGCACTAGAGTTGCTAAAATTTTCGGGATGTTGTTTGGTTTTAAATAAACCTTCAACAACCGGATTGTTAGCAGCAACAGAACAACTACTAGCCACCATACTTATTACAGTTACACCACTTAATAAGAAGGAAGCTGCAAGAATTTTGTGTTTTTTGTTTTTAAACATAAAACTAGTTATCTACATATACAAATAAATGAAGAAACGCCAAGGATCCTTCAACTATATGCTTATAATTATACTACAATGCTTATTTTAAATGGATTTATCAACGTAAACGCGATAGGTTGAAAAAGTTCTGTAAATAAGGTTCTGAGATCTTAATTAGTGCAATCACACAGATAATTAAGATTGGTAATCTTAATGTCTCTTTAATTACTCTTGGAATTAAAAAGGCACTTAGAATAAAGTCTCTTGTTTTAGGTTTTTGGTGCACGACATTAATCAAGTATTCGTTAATAGCAATTGTTCCTAATACTAATGAATACAAGATCGATAAAGTTATCATCATCGTTGAAACATACAAGAACAACTTAATGGACTCTTTTGTTTTCCGGTTTTTTAGATATAGCAATCAACTTGTTATTTCTGAAAAAACAAAAAACAAAGCCATGAAAACCATACTTAAAGTGGTTCCAAATGAATTGTTTCTAACTAAGAAACGATTGGTTTCAGGATTGTTATATAAAGATAAGAAGATAAATCCAACTACACAAAAACCCAGGATTAAGATTTGTTGGAAAACAAAATCCCAGAAGTTTGAAGCATAGTTTCTTCTAATTCTATAAATCGAACCAAACAAGCCAGCTGTAAAAATAATCATCGGTTCTTGAATGGCAAACAATCAATACCAAACATCACCACCGCCTAAAAAGAACGATAATGCGTCAGTTAAAAAACCAATCGGTATGGCTGCTACTATCCCAAAAATCCAACCTATTAAAGCCAATCCAACTCAAGAAATCCCCAAACTAATTGTTGGTCCAATACGAACGACAAAAAGTCCTAAGATAACTTTAAGAGCAATAAAAATTGCTAAAAAAGAAATTAGGTAAATGTTGTATCTTAACTTAAGTGGTCAAAACGGTAAAAAAAACTTGATGATCGCTGTTTTGTTGATTGACTTTTTAGCGACACCTAGTTCTTCTTGCAATCTTATTTTTTGCAAATCTAGAAAACTCCTGATTTAGATGTATCTGTTGTACTTCCTTGATCAAATATAGAAGTAAAGTCGTTGGTAGCTTTTTTAATTTCTTCTGCGTATCTATTAGTTGTTTCTTCTAATCTTTCGTTATCAATTTTAGGTTTAAAGAAGAATGACATAACAATTAATAAAAGGATTGCAAAAGGCAATGTGATTAATGAAATTCAGATAACTTCAGTGATCTTGCTAACGATCTCTGGATTGATTGTTGCAGTTGTAACAAAATCAATTCGAGGAGGAACACTATGCAAACTAATAATTCCTTGAACTAATGAACCACCTGCAAATGGTGTTAAGAATGGTGAGAAAGAATAAACTAGTAAGAATAATAAGAAGAATACTAAAGATCTGATTTTGAAACTATATTTAATGTTGTCATTAATCTGAGGAACTTTAACTTCCTTATTCATATAGGTGCTAATCAAAGCTACTGCATTCTGCACTCTCTTAGGAGGCGTTTTACCTGTTGCTGAATTAATGTAAGAGACTGAAGTTAGCACACTAACACCAATCAAGACCGCAGATGAAACAAAATTAGGTGTTGAAAAGATTGGATATGAATTCTTATCAAATTGCGATATAAATGTTGGTACTGCTTGTCTTTGGAACAAGATGAAGTATCAAATCATCAAACTTGCACCCAATATTGCAAACAACAAACTTACCACAAAAGCTAGATAGTTTAATAACGGCATTAATTTAGATTTTTGTTTATAAAGAAAAATCTTACCGATATCAAGTTCTGATCTAACTACGATACTAGCAAACTGACGGTAATCAGGTTGACCAATAGTTGTAAAGATCTTTTCTAAATTATCTTTTAGATTATTTGCTGAATTAACTCCAACTCCAAAAGGAATAGATCTATTTGATTTAATCTCATCTTCTTCGATATCTGAAACTGTAGGAGTAGCAGCTTGAGCTTTACTATCTACTGAATCTTTAGAATCAGTAGATTTACTAGATGCTTTATCATTCTTAATAATTTCGTCAAAAGACAGATTAAAGGTGTTTAAAATGAAGATATCAAGATAACGAATGTCATCCATTGCGTCATCAACATCAGTATATTTAGCTAATTCATCTACAGTCTTTTTGTCAGACGAATGTTGATTTAATCTTTCTAAAGCTACATCAACATATTCTAAATTTTGTGATGCATTTTCTGTTTGAGTTGCTAAGTATTTATAAGCAGCTACTTGTTTGAACAAAACATCTCTAAAAGCTTTGTTCTTAAGTTCAGTAGCAAATTTCTCACTATTGAAGATAGTGTTGAGCTTATATTTAAGGTTATCTAACGTTGTATTAAGGTCTTTTGACATATTAATGAACACCTTTAATGATAAAGAACTTTAGGGTTTGATACGAATCAGATAAGTTCCTTTTATTATTAATATCTAATTTTAACAAATTAACAATAAAATTCTTGATAACGACTGCAGACCTAACGTAAAGATCTCTATAGGTATATTTTACCCAATAAAGATTAACACCCATTTTTTTAGCTATTTCTTCATCAGATAATTTCATACTTTTTCCCAGCAACATCAAGTAAATTTTGCTAAACATAGTTATTAGCATGGAAATAATCTCGGTGGGTTGTCGTTTATTTTCGATTAGATCTTCATAAATAATCAAGATTTCATCTACTTTGTTATTAATAATCTCTTTAGCAAGGTTGTATATCTTTTTATCTGAGTGATCGATAATGATCTTTTCGATTAATTCACTGTTATATAAAGTTTCTTTATCAACATATTGCAGTTTTTGTATTTCATTCGCTATTAATCTAGCATCTGAATTAGTCTTATCACTTATTAGGTAAACTAATCAATTTGGGTATTCTGTCAATAAATTATCTAATTGTTTTTTAATGAAACCAATTTTATATTCGTTATTTTTATCTAATGGTTTTATCTCATTTTTACCGGCTATTTTTAATAATTTTTCTTTTTTTGAATCATAATTTTTACTAACTAATAGATAAATGTTTTTAGGTGAATTATTGATGCTATTAATGATGATTTTGCTTTCATCTAAGTTGAAATCCTTATAAAGAAAAGTGGGGTTAATAATAGCCAAATCTTTGTTTGAATTGGTATCAAATAAACCAGAACTCAAATATGGAGCTAAATTGGTATTTTCATCATAATTAACTCACACAATGTTTTGTGGATTCAACTGTTGAGTTAAATAATCTTGGGATAAGTAAAAATCATCACAAATAACCAGGTAATTCATTAATTAAACCTTTTGATTCATATATAGCTGATAAATAGATAATAAATTAATAAATAGTAATAAGGTATTCAACTCGATAGTTGTTTAAAACTTATAAGTAGTACGTTTATTTGAAGAACTTTTACTACCTTAATAAATCATTCATGAATAATCGCTAAAAAAGGTCACAAGATACTAAATGGAAATAAAAATAGGTTTATGAAATACATACCTATAATCATTGGGCTTAGAATGATTGATCAAAATATTGTTAATAGATTAATTTTTCCATATCCATTAATTATCAATCCACCTAAAACGAAATTGATAGCTACACTAACTAATAAGGACTTCACAAAGTTATTTAGTTTTTTGATTTGAAAAATAGCATAAATCACCAAAATACTTAAATAGCTCAAGATATATGAATAGTTTCTAAAAGCATAAGGATTTAATAACAATAGGATGATTCCAGAACTAGCTATACTTATTAACCTATAGTTCTTGTTTCTTAAATACCTTTTGAAGATTAAGTTTAAAACTAAACATAATAAAACTCTGAGTACACCATAACTAAAACTTAATAGATAAGAATAAAATAATAAACATAAAAAAGCTACAAAATTACCGGCGATTTTGTAATTTTTAAATATTTTTAGGATTAATAAATTTATTAAAGATAAATGTAATCCACTAATTACTAATAGGTGTGCAACAGACAAGTTTAGGAACTGATTATATAGTGAACGGTTATCGCTGTTCTTAATATTAAATAACGTTAATAATAACAATCCTCTAGACTGCTTATTGGGATTAGATTTCAAATAATTTACTATGATAGCTCTTAAATCATATTGCTTGGGAATCTTATCTAGTAAATTCTTAATGTTAATCCCTTCAAGTCGAAAATATCCATAAACAAAGTAATAGATTACAAAAAGCAGAAAGACTAGAATAATAGGTACACTAATCCTGTAACTGAATAAGAACAGGTTTATGCCACAAAAGACAGCACCTAAAACTAATACTAGAATTAATTGCTGTCTAACAAAAACATATCCTAATAACCATATGGAAATTAAACAAAATAACAGAGCTAATCCGTAATTTTGTTTAATGCTTTCTTTTAAAGTCTGCTCCATATACAAGATATGGCAAAACTTCTTATTTTAAAGAATTTAGTTTATCTTGTTTTAGTTTAAGTTCTTCTTGATAATTACTTAACTTCTTTAATTCAGCTTCGTATTTTTCTTTTGGAGCTTTATTTTTAAAGTTCTCGTTGTTAACGATATTTAAGCTTCTTTCAACTTCTTTTTCGAGTTTAGATATTTCAAGAACTAACTTATCAATAATCTTAGTTTTATCTTGAGTATATACAACATAATACTCATTATCTTCAGATGAAATTAAGAATAGATCATCAAGTTTTTGATCAGATACTTTAATTAAGTTCACATTCTCAGCTTTTAAGTATTTAGTTAAATCTTTGATATAACTAACATCATTTTTATAAAGTAAATCTAAAGCATCTTTATTCTTAAGATCAAAACTTTGTTTAAAGTTTCTTATCTTGATAATAAGATTAAAGATCTGATCGAAATCAGTAGAACTAATCTCGGCCATAATTAAACTTGGTCATTGTTCAAGAATGATTGAAGGTTTAGGATCGTCAAACTCAAAAGTGTTGTAGATCTGTTCTGTAATAAATGGAACAGAAGGATGTAGCATGATTAAAAGCCTTCTAAAGATTTCGTTAGCTAACTCATACTTAGCTTTTGATCATTGCGCTTTTTTGTTTAGTTCAATATAAACATTAGCAAAATCATCTCAAATGAAATCACTTAATTGTTTGTTTGATAAAGCAAATCTGTATTCTTTTAATTTATCCTGAATTCCCGCATTAACTTCATTAAAACGATTAATGATTCAACGATCTAAACTGTCTAATGGTTCATTTGTTAATTTAGTTTGATCGATTAATTTTAGATATTTAGCTAAGTTTCACAACTTATTTAAGAATGAAGCCGCCGCTTTAATCTTTTCAACATTATATGAAACATCTTCACCAGGTGAAGTGTTTGATGTTAAAAATAATCTTAATGCATCAGCACCATACTCGTCAATGATCTTAATCGGATCAACTCCGTTATTCAAACTCTTAGACATCTTACGATTTTGTTCGTCTAAGATTAATCCGTGTAGCAATAAGTCATGAAATGGAATCGATTTCTTCAATAACCAAGACATGAAGATCATTCTTAAAACTCAGAAGAAAACGATATCATATGCAGTAACCAACAATGAGTTGGGATAATTAGCACTAAATTCTTTTTCATCTAAACCATCATCAAAACAGATTAATGGTCAAAGTGCTGACGAGAATCAAGTATCTAATACATCGCTATCTCTTATATAATCTTCACTAGGTGAGTTGATACTTACTACTAGATCTTCTGGATTGTCTTTATGATATCAAGCTGGAATCTGATGTCCTCAAACTAATTGTCTAGATATACATCAATCTTGATTGTGATCTAATCAGTTATTAATCGTATCTAAAAAACGTTTTGGATAAATCTTGATGTTATCTTCGTTATTAACCAGTTTTTTAATCTCATCAACAAACTTTGTTGTAATTAAAAACCATTGCTTAGATAACAATGGTTGAACGATCGCATTAGATCGATCTGAATAACCGATGTTACTGACAATATCTTCAAATTTAACGTATTTATCTTCGTCTATTAACTTCTTAACGATTAATTCTCTTGCTTCATAAAGATCTAATCCATTAAACTCTAAAGCTAGTTCGTTTAATGTTCCATCAAAGTTAATACAACTTAATTCTTCTAATTGATATTTCTTTGATAACGCATAGTCATTATGATCATGACCGGGAGTACACTTCATTACTGCACTACCAAATTCCATATCAATATATTCATCAACAAGAATAGGAATTAACTTGTTGTTTAATGGATTAATTACCTTCTTGTTGTGATACTTAAGATATCTTTGATCATTTGGATTAACAAAAACTGCAGTATCTGCATAAACCGTTTCAGGACGAGTGGTAGCGATCACTAAATAATCACTACTGTCTTCTAGATAGTACTTGATATAATGCAGTTTTTGTGGGGTTTCTTTATTAATTACCTCGATATTTGAGATTGCTGTATTTAATTTAGTATCTCAATTAACAAGGGTATATTTTTTAACTATATAACCTTGTTGATATAGTTTTACAAATACATCTAAAACGTATTTGTTTGATTGTTGAGATAATGTAAACTTTTCTTTTTTTCAATTAAGTGCTAAACCTAATGATTTGGCTTGATTCTTAATTGTTTTTGAAGATTCTTGTGATCACTCATAGATATTATTAAAGTGCGTAGTTCTATCATCTTTTTTGTAATCGATATTTTTAGCTCTTTGGATTGATTCAAACTTAGTTTGGGTAGCAATCCCAGCATGATCAGTTCCAGGGATCCAATTGACCTTTCCCATTAACAATTTTTGGTAACGAACAATTAAATCTTGAATTGATAAATTTCATGCGTGTCCAATGTGCAAGATTCCTGTTAGATTGGGTGGAGGCATGATAACACTGAAAGGTTTGGTGTTGGGATCACTAAAATCTGAATCTTGATTAGCATAATCAGTAGCTAATCAAAAATCCACCACTCCTTCACTTACAGTTTTATGATCGTATTTTTGATTCAAATCAATCTTTTTTAATTGCTTCATAATTTTTAAAAATATCTAAGAAATCACTTCAGTAATCTTAAGCATTAAATTATTTAAGTTTTGTTTGTTTTTAGCGCTGATTAGAAGAATTTTATCTTCATTAACTTTAAGAGTATCCAAAATCTTTACTTTGTTGTTAGCATAAGTAGATTTAGCGTGTTTATCAATCTTATTGAACACGATATAGTAATCAACATCTAATGTTGTTAATGTACGAGCAACATCAATATCTTGAGCAGTGATCACCCCAAGATCTAGGATTAAGAAAATGCCTGCTAAATTTTCTCGGTGGTTTAAGTAATCGGTTAAAAAAGATGAGATCTCATCTTTTTGTGACTTGTTAATCCGTGCATATCCATAACCAGGTAAATCAACAATTCGTTTATTGTTAATCTCATAAAAGTTAATCGTAACCGTTCTACCTGGTGTTTTAGATGTTTTAGCAATCTTTGTATTCGCTAAACCGTTAATAATTGTTGATTTACCAACATTAGAACGACCGATTAAACACACCTCTTTTTTAGAATCGTTAATGCAGTCTTTTAAATTAGTTGCACTTTTAATAAAACGATTCATGCTCGTTATTTAGTTTCCTTAGTATAAGCACGCATCATTTGTTTAACTTGTGCTTCAGAAGGCTTACGACCCATTTGAGCATATAAGCTACGGATTTGTGCTTCTGTAATCGGTGGATTCTTACGCATTTGACGTTTAAACACTTTCATTGATATGAAATAACCTAAAAACGCCCCTACAATTAAACATAAGGGGATGCTTATACCTAGCGCTAATCCTAATACCATCATTTTTTAACTCCCAATCATTACTTTAATTACCAAATTCACTATGGATTTGATAATTATATTTTTAGATTTTGTGAGCAACTTACATTTATTAAGCTAATGTAGATTTTTGTCCATCTTCTTTAGCTGCATTAAGTTGCTTGTTTGACTCTTCGTCTTTAATTTTATTATCTAATGTTTTAATTTTATTATTAGATTTTCGTGCTCGTCTTGGTTTTCTAACATAAGTCTTATGTTCAGTTGTTTTATGATCGACTTCTGGTCGGTTTTGTGACAAGACATCACCCCAAACTACTTTTTGTGCTCTTGAAATGAAATAGCTAGGCAGATTTTTTAATAATACTGATTTAGAAACCGCATCGATCTGATCAAAATCAGATAATGAGATTACTGAAACTATTCTTGCAGTAACATTATTTTCTAATAATTGTTGACGGAACTCTAATGCTTCAATTAGATCATTACCGGTGGTAACAATATTAACTGTCGAATAACTATCGCAATATAGTTCGTATCCACCAAAATTGATCTTGTCTGCTTTAACGTCAACTAAATCATCAGATGAAGGTAAGATGATGTATGTTTTATCTTTTTTCTTAGATCTAAAATTGCAAAGAGTATATTTTAATTCTTCGTTTGTTCCTGGTTGAAGAACAATCCCATCTTCTTCTGAGATAAGATCAAGAACCTTGTTAATGTAATTGTTAGGAAGTTTATTGCAATTATCCACTAGGTATAAAACATGATTTTGTTTATTATCTAATTTTAATCTATCAATCGCTTTATCAATTAGATTAATATCAAGATTAATTACAGGTAAGTGAATCTTATTATCACTAATTGCTTTGACAATGACAGATGATAACTCAATCCAATTCCCTAATAAAACGATTCGACTAGAATCGATTGCTCCAACTTCATCTTCTAATTGATCATCATGATCACTAACATTTAATAAAACACTATTATGCTGATGTTTGATCAGGTCAGCTTTAAATTTAACCAACGATTGATTAACATCAATTTGTTCTTCAGATAATTCTCAATCCTTAAAAGTAAACAAATAATCAGGTAACACAAGATTATTTTGTTTTAATCGATTAACTTGATCAGCAATTAGTTCTTTTAGTTTAGTGACACGTTCTTTAATATTAGGATAAAGATCATTAGCGCTTTCATAAAGCACCATGAACTCTTCTCCTGTATATTCAAACCGCTTAGTTAATCGATCAAGCTCGTCTTGAGTTAAGAAATTCTTGATTGCTTCTTTAGTTCCAGCTGAATTACATCCATGACCAACAATGGTGTTAATATCAACAAATGCAGGTTTTTTAGAATTTACAGCGTAATGAAAACCAGCATCGACTTTATCAACATTATTCCCGTTAAAGACATTGATATATTTAAAACCCATATCTTTAACTAATGAAGAAAAATCTGTTACTAAATAATCTTGGGTTTCACCTCGTTCTTCAAAATGATTATTATCATAGATAATAATAAGGTTATTTAGTTTTTGGTTAGCTGCTGTTTTTAAAGCTGCTAATCCATAACTAGAATTAAGATCTGCAGCACTAACGATACAATAAATTTTATTGGTAATCGTATCGTGAGATTCTTTATTTGTTAATTTAGCATCAATTGCTAAACCAACTGCGTAAGCTAAATTATATCCAGGTTGATAAGTTGAAAAATCATAAAGATTTCTAATTTGCTTTTCATAAGAAAAGCTCGTTAAGTCTTCAAGTTTAATATCAGGGTGTTTTAATAAATATAAACACGCTCTGATATTCGATCCACCAAGTTGTTTTGATACTACTAACTTATCATTATAATTAGCATCAATATCATCTAGATCCATAACAAAATAGTTACGGAACAATACATAAAGATAAGTAGCTGCACCAAACCCATATGCAGCTGAGCCAACAAAGTTAGTGTTGACTGTATCAAACATTAAAAATCTAAAGTTATTAACGATTGAATTGGAATTTTTAGGAAAGGGTTTATTTTGATAAATCGACTTAATAACCATCTTTAATAATTTAGTAATTATCTAAATAATCGTTTATTTTCACCACTTTTTAGTTTTTCTCTAAGGTTATTTGGCACCTTAAAAATGTAGTTAGAAGCCATATATTGGTTTCTTAGTGGAATGATAATATTGTTCTCAAATTGATCTCTTAAAGATGGAACTAAGCTACGATATTCGATTCTTACTTGATCTATTATACTGGTAATTATACTAGATTTAAAATCGTTCAATTGGTCTTTAATGGGTACGTAATTACTGAACCATTCCATCATTTTTGGGAATTCAAATAAGATGTAGCGATACTTAGCTTCTAAGAACTTAAAACTTTCAAAATCGTAATAATTATCAGACTCAATGAAATTGATCGTTGGCTTTCAGACTACTCTAAAGAAGTCACAGTTAGCTAACATATCGTATTTAATATAGAAGTCAGGAATATGTGGATTCTTGCCATATTTCATGCCTAGAGCTTCAAAGAATTTCTTCTTGATCAACATCCCTTGGGTATAAAAAGAATTACTGAAGATGTAATCGATTGGATTGCGGTCTGAAATTTTCTTGTCATTGGTTGGAATATCATAGATTCCCTTCATCGGGTTAGCGGTATTTCCCACCATCGTTCTACCAACAACAATCTCAGTAAATTGCTCAACTACAGAAACCATATTCTTAATTGCATCTTGATTTAGGGTATTAGGCGTTTCTAAAAACATGAAGAAATGCCCAGATGCATATTTGATCAACTGATCATAAACAGAACCTTTACCCTTTTTAACAGGATTACGATAGATTCTTATATTTTGTTCTAGTGTTTCAAAGCGTTTTAATACTTGATAAGAGTTATCTGTTGAACAATCATCAATACAGATGATTTCAATGTTTTTATAGCTTTGAAACAGAGCTGAACTGACAGTAATTTCTATATTCTTAGCATTATTATATATAGGAATAAGGATAGAAATTAAAGGGTTTTTTACATGATAAAACTCAGAAGATCTAGAATTGGTTTCATTCATACCGCGTTTTTTGGTGTGCTTATTAATTAAATTATAAAAGCAATTTCGTCAGTTTATTAGGATGTGCTAAACAATTTTTCTAATAATTTAATATATATTTAAATTATTGTTTTTGATGGACAGAAAAACGATTTTTCATATCGATTTTGACGCCTTTTTTGCTTCAGTCGAAGAGAATTTTAACCCACATTACCATAACAAACCATTAGTTGTTGGATCCAAATCTAATAGTTCTATCGTATCTAGTGCTAACTATATAGCTAGAAAATTCGGCATTAAGTCTGCAATGCCTATTTTTCAGGCTAAAAAATTATGTCCTTCATTAATCATTGCTGAAGTCGACTACCCTAAATATGAAAGGGTGTCAGCTTATGTTTTTTCTTATCTAAGGGATTTCGTTTCCAATAAAATGGAAGTTGCTTCAATTGACGAATGTTATATGGATGTAACCGACATATTAGAAAAAAATAGTGAGATGTCTGCAAGTGATCTAGCTAAAAAGATTCAAAAACAAATTTATGAATTGACTCAGTTAACTGTATCGATTGGAATAGGCTCAAATTTGTTTTTAGCTAAGATGGCATCTGATCAAAATAAACCGAATGGAGTATATGAAATTTGACCAGATGAAATTGAAGAGAAATTATGACCGATTGAAATCCATAAAATGTATTTAATCGGATCTAAAAAAATACCCATCCTACGTCAATTAAACATTAAAAACATCGGTAATTTCGCACAATTTGATAACAGAGAATTATTAATTGATGTTTTTAAAAATATGTATTGAGAACACTACAATCATGCTCACGGTAAAGGTAGTGATTTTGTAGACTACGAAAGAAACTCACGAAAGTCTGTGTCTGTTTCAAAAAATATCAAACACAAGGTTAGTAATTACGAATCTCTATTAAAATTGTTCAACGATTTATTCGATGAAGCTTATTTAAGACTGAAAAATCATAATTTACTGGCAAAAAATATTTCAGTTTCAATAAGAACAGAAAAAACTAGATCATTGTCACACAGTTTAAAACAATACAGCGATAAAAAAACGTCGTTTTACAACAAGGCACTGGATTTATTCGAGAGATTACATAATGATCAATTGGTTTCAAATATTAGTATTTCTTTTGGGAGTATTAAAAACAAATATAAATTTATACCCAACTTTAATATTTACGAAGAGTTATCTAGAGATCAAAAAGAAACAATTTTGTTAAAGAAAATTGTTAATCAAATAAATAAAGATTTCGACAAAGAATTAGTTAATATTGCCGATGATTTTGATTATTTTAAATTTCAGAAGTAAGAATCTCTAAATCGTGAAAATTCTTTTTTAATAGATTCAAATATCTAAATAAACTTTTGTTATTTCCATAAGGAATATTTAGTTTTTTACACAGTTCTAATCTCTTATTTTTAGTGTTTAGGTTTAAAGCTAAATATTCTTCTCAAGTTAGCGACTCACATCCGTCATCATTAGAACTAATTAAATTATTAAAAGCAGATAGAACCGCTTCATTACTCGCTTCAGCTATCCCTTTTTTCTTGGAATTCTTTAGTTCATTTAAATCGATAAAAGCTTCTTTATATTCTTTTAATTCTTTAATAAGTCTTGCTCTTATCTTTTTACCTTGATAATCTGGATCTAAAAATAAGATAACTCCTCTAGTCGAACTTAGCTCCTTAATCAAGTTAATAGTTTGATCAGAGATCTCTGATCCATTAGTTTCTATTGTTTCGCAATCAAAAAGCGACTTAAGTTTAACTGTATCAGTTTTACCTTCAACGACAATAATTTCGTTTATTCTATTTCTTTTAGAAATTTCTTTAGATCTGGTGATTTTACTCATTCTTGATAAAGGCTATAAACATCACTGATAGAACCACCATTGATGTATTTATCTAAAACTAAACTATAGAAGTGGTCTAACTTTACAACCTCAAATTGTGGTTTGTTATCTAGATTCTTTTGTGTTTGATCAATGGTGTCAGTAATGTAAACTTTATCGATCTCTTTATTTTGATAACATTGATCAAATAGTTCTATAGCATTTTTATTAAATAAACCATGCGTAGCCATAACTAAAACAGTTTTAGCATTATGTTTTTTAAGTAATTTGGCTGCTGAGATGATCGTACCACCGGTATCGATCATGTCATCAACGATAATACAGCATTTATTTTTAACTTCGCCTAAGATATTGATTGATTCAGCTACATTTGGTTTAGGTCGTCTTTTATCAATAATAGCTAAAGGAACATTAATTGATTCAGCAATCTTTCTAGCTCTTTTAACACCACCATAGTCCGGTGATACCACCACTAAGTCATCAATTTTATTATCCACTAATACGTGTGATAATAAAACAAAAGAAGCTTTTAGAGTATCAACTGGAATATTAAAGAAACCTTGAGTTTGGTCGCTGTGAATATCAGTTAATGTTACTCTAGTAGCTCCTGCTGTGGTTAGTAAATCTGCAACTAGTTTTGAAGTAATTGGTTCTCTTCCTGCAGATTTACGATCTTGTCTTGCATACCCATAATAAGGGATTAATGCAGTAATTGATTTTGCTGAAGCTCTTTTAGCGGAATCAATAGCAATTAACAATTCCATTAAATTATCATTTACTGGCGAGTTAGTTGATTGAATAAAAATAACATCTTTATTTCTTAGTGTGCAATCAGGTCTAACAAAGATTTCATCATCAGCAAATTTTTGAATCGCAATTTCACCTGGTTTCATTTTCAATCTTCTACAGATTGAATCAGTCAATTTTTTAGCGGCTGACAGACCAAAGATAATATGATTGGATTTAACGTTCATGATAATTGGTATTCTAACAACTTTAATCTTAATAAATTATCTTTATTGACGTCAAAAAAATAGTTAAAAAGAAAAACTTTTTGCTTTTGGAGCAAAAGAAATGAATAAGCAATCGCTTATTCATAATAGACATCATATAAGTATAACCCACTAGCAGGAGCTTTAGTTATTGCTTTACCTTTTTTGGGATTATCTAATAATCACTTAAGGTGATTGAGATCGTATTTTTTAATCCCAATATTATAAAGTGCACCTACAATCATTCTTACCATTGATCTTAAAAAACCATCACCAGTAACATAGATATAAACTTTATTATCCTCTTGTTTCAGATCAATCTTATGAACTGTTCTGACTCCTTTATCTTTATCAGCTGTTGAGAATGATCAAAAATTATGAGTTCCTTCAAGGATTGGAATTGCTTTTTTAATTAGATCAAAATCTAATTTGAAATTAACTATCCAAGCATGATCAAAAAATAAAGGATTGTTTGCACAATAATCAATTAGATAAAGATATGTTTTTGATTTTGCACTAAACCTAGCATGAAAACTACGATCAACTTCTTTGATCCATTTTATATATCACTTATTTTGACCATAACGATTTAAGATCTCTCGAAGTTTTTCTAAACTAATTCGATCATCAATATAAAAACTGATATATTGATTGATTGCATGAACACCTTTATCTGTTCTACCACTAGCATTCACATGAATCTTAGTTTCATAGATTCATTCTAATGCATCTTGTAGTTTAGATTGAACAGTATCATAATCGTTTTGAATTGCATAACCATGGAACTTGGTTCCATGGTAAGAAATATTAATTAAAACGTTTTTATGAAGCTTGGCCAACGTTCTCACCTAAACCAATCGTCATTCATTCTGGTGAACCAAACACACCAAATAAAACTTTAGAAACTGCTACATAGATGAAGAAACCTAATACAACCATTAAGAATGCAAATACAACTAGATCTAGTGCGTGAACTTTAAAGATTCGGTATCGTGTTCTAGCAAATCTTGGGTTGTAACTTCTTGCATCCATTGCGTTAGCTAATTCACCAGCATTTCTAAATGCAATTGAAACCATCGGAATAATCAATGAAACTAATGAACGCATTCTTTCTATCGTAGTTCCATTTTTAAAGTCGATTCCTCTTGATGCTTGTGCATTAAGAATTCTTTGTGATTCTAATAACAATGAAGGCACAAAACGAATCGAGATACTGATCGTCATTGCTAATGAGTTAACTGGAACTTTTAATAGTTTTAATGGAGATAATAGTTGTTCAATACCAAAAGTTAACTCAATTGAAGTGCTTGATGATGTTAAGATTGTTGCTAATAAGATCATCATGAAGATCTTTAAAACAATTGATAAGGTAATAAATAATGTTTTAAAACTTAATGCGTATCAATTAAACATTAAAACAGGTTTTAAAACTAAACTTCTAGGATTAAACTCAAATTGTTTTAATTCTGCTCCTGCAACTTTAGGTACAGCAATTCGATAATATTCTTGTAACTGAACGGGTGTTAAATCAGTTCTCTTCTCATGAACTAAACTTAAAACATCATCAAAACTGATGAACATCTTAGTTTGAGTGTTCATAATCATTGGTGAATAAGTTTTAAAGAAATTGTAATCATAAAGATTAGCTACAGACTGATCATTATAATTACCAACTAAGATGTAACTATTATTGTTAGCAAACATCGAGACATTTAAAAACCCAGGGTTCCGATAGGTAAACCAGTTGATCAAAAACAAGAACAAGAACATGATTATGATCGTCTTCAAGGTCGATCAATAGATTCTAAACGGTAGTTTAGAAATCATGAAAATTAATGTAATGATTCCTAATACAATCAACTGAAAAACTAATCCGGTTGGTAAAAAGATGATCACAACAAAAGCAATAAAGATTATCAATTTAATTGACGGATTAGTTTTATGGACAACCGAGTTGCTTAATATGTACCCATTAATTGCGTTCTTCATAGTTCTTGATTACTTCATTGATTGCTTTTGCTAATTCTTTTACTGTTCTTGGTTCGTATTCATACAGTTTTTTAAAGATTGGATTTCTTAATGACAAGTCATTAATGACTTGAACCACATGAGGTAGTGCAATTGATGTTGTTTGCATAATCTCAGGGTTGGTAAAGATCTGATATGGCGTTCCTGATGTTAAGATCTTACCTTTATCTAATAAGATGATCTCATCAGCGATCTCAAGTACCTTTTCCATTTGGTGCGTGATCACGATCACGGTTTTTCCTTCTGCTTTTGATTCTAGAATCAGATCAACCATTTCGCTTTCACCCTTAGGATCTAATCCAGCTGTTGGTTCATCAAAGATGATCATCTCTGATTGAATTGCTAAAATTCCCGCAATCGCTACCCGTCTTTTTTGTCCACCCGATAATTCAAATGGACTTACATCTAAATAAGAAGAATCAAGCCCCATTCGATTAAGATAGAATTTGGCTAGTTTTGCGGCTTCTTCTTTATGTACACCTAATGCAACCGGTCCAAACATGATATCTTTTTGGATCGTGTCTTTAAATAATTGGTATTCAGGAAATTGAAATACCATTGAGATAATCTTTCTTAACCGTTTGAAGTTCTTAATCTTTTTGGTATTAGGCGAAATCACGATATCGTGATTGTTCTTGAAATCACGAATCGATAACGTTCCATATTTTGAAGTTAATAACCCATTAAAATGGGTTACTAACGTTGATTTCCCACTACCAGAATTACCAATAATACAGTAAATTTTATTCTTTTTGAACGTAAAATCAATGCCATTTAGTGCTCAAAATTCTTCAGGTGTTTTTTCATCAAAAACACACTTAAGCCCTTGAGCACGTAAGGCTTCATCGTCCACTAAAGGAGTTGGTGCATACTTTAGTCTTTTTGATCAACTCTTGAACATATATTATCGATTAATTCATTATATCGTAAAGTGGTATTAATTTTGTCATCCAGCTTATTTAGTTGCATTGCTAAATCTAAACTAAAAGGGATGTCTAAATTAATGTCTTGTAAGAATTGTTTATCCTTAAAGATTTCATCAGGTCGACCTTGCTTGATCAGATTACCGTGATCCATAACCAAAACACGATCACAATTAACCACTTCTTCCATATCGTGAGTAATTGAAATCACGGTTTTACCTTGATTACGCAACTGTAACATAAAACTCTTAATATCTTTTTTACCCTTAGGATCTAACATTGATGTTGATTCATCAAACAAGATAATACTTGGGTTGATCGCTAGAACTGAAGCAATCGCCACACGTTGTTTTTGTCCACCAGATAATTTATGAGGCTCAAACTTTAAGATATCAGTAATTCCTACTTTATCAGCAACAGAATCAATAATTCTTTTAATCTCTTCTCTTGGAATTTTACGGTTTTCTAACCCAAAAGCAATATCATCTTCAGCCGTAATTCCAATAAATTGGTTATCTGGGTTTTGAAAAATAATTCCTACGTTATCACGTAAGAACTTTATGTTATCGCGTGAGATCGCATAACCAAATAAATAGATCGTACCTGCAAGTGGTTTTAAGATCCCCGTCAACAACTTTGACATTGTTGATTTACCAGATCCATTATGACCAACAATACAAACGTATTCTTTTTCATAAATTTCATAAGATACGTTTTTAAGTACTTGTTTTTTCGAGTTATATGAAAACGATACGTTTTCAAATTTAATTACTGAATTCTTGTTATCCATTTATCTAATTATAAAGACCAAACTAATGAATTAGTTTAAAAATGATTTAGATTAGTGGTTCTTGATCCATCTCTGATGGAATAGAGATATCTAGGTATTTTAGAATCGTTGGCGCAACGTTAGCTAAAATACCTTCATTCTTAGTAAATTTAACGTTTTGATCGGTGATTGTGAAAGGTACAACGTTAGTTGTGTGTTTAGTTACTTTTTGGTTATTTTCATCGATCATTTCTTCAGCATTACCATGATCAGCTGTAAAGAATACGGTTACATTATTCTTCTTAGCATCAGCTAGTAATCTTCCGATCTCATGATCTAACGCTTCAAGTCCTTTTAGGGTTGCTTCATAATTACCAGTATGACCAACCATATCAGGGTTTGCAAAATTCAACACAGTTACATCATAGTTCGTATAAACTTTTAGCAACTGATCAACGATTGCTGCAGCTGACATCTCAGGTGCTAGATCATACGTCTTAACATCTTTTCTAGAAGGTACTAAAACTTTATCTTCGTTATCATATTCTACTTCAACACCACCATCAAAGAAGAAGGTAACGTGGGCATATTTTTCAGTTTCAGCAATTCTTAATTGCTTCTTATTAGCATCTTTTAGTACTTCACCTAAAGTGTTCTTTTCAATCTTTGGAGGGTAACAGATTGCTGAAGGATTAATTCCTTCATATTGCATCATAATTACGAAGTAAAGATTATTTCTTCTTAGTTCTGGATTATGATCGTAATAATTAGAACCAAAGATGTAGTGACTTAATTGACGAGCTCGATCTGGTCTGAAATTAGCAAACACAACACTATCATTATCTTGAATAGTGATTTCATCACTCTTGTAGTTAGCATTATAAGCTGGAACAATGAACTCGTCAGTTACATTTTGATCGTACGAATCTTTTACATAAGTTTTGATATCATCAAAACCTTTACCAGTATTTGATAACAGATTGTTGTAAGCTAAATCAATTCGATCTCATCTTTGGTCACGATCCATTGCATAGAATCTACCAGAGATACTACCAATCTTAGTATTAGTTGCTTCTGCTTTTTTAATTAATTCATCTAGATCAGACAATAATTGTTTTGGAGGTACATCTCTTCCATCACCGAAGATATGTAAAACAGCCGGTACATTGTGTTGGTGTGCTAATTCCATAATAGCATAGATATGATTAATGTGTGAGTGCACACCACCATGAGATACTAATCCTAAGATATGTAGTTTGCTATTATTCTTCTTAGCGTGATCAATGGCATTTAGTAATGCTTGATTACTAAAAAACTTTTTGGTTTCGATCTCTTTATTAATTAAAGATAGACCAGTATAAATAATTCGCCCAGCTCCGATATTTAAATGACCAACTTCAGAGTTACCAATCTGACCATCAGGTAAACCAACAGCTTCACCACTAGCTTGAAGCATAATTGTTGGATTATCCTTCATTAAACTATCTAGATTAGGCGTCTTGGCGTTTTTAACGGCATTACCGTGGGTAGATGAACTAATTCCATAGCCATCAAGAATCATTAATAGTGCTTTTTTCATTGTGTTATTTTGCTTCAATAAGTTGAATAAATTTGCGCGGATCTAATGAAGCTCCACCAACTAGTGCTCCATTAATATCTTTTTGTGCTAATAGTTCAGACACATTTTCGGGGTTAACTGATCCACCGTATAGAATTGGCATCTCATTTGCGATTTCTTCAGATGCTAATGAACTTACAACAGATCTGATATAAGCAATTGCATCTTGAGCAGTTTGAGCTGAAGCAGTTTTACCAGTTCCAATCGCTCAGACTGGTTCATAAGCAATGATTAAAGACTTAAGTAAAGAACTATCAATTCCTTTAAGATCTTTTTCTAATTGTTCTTTTAATACAGCTTTGGTTTGATTAGCTTCGTATTGTTCTAATGTTTCACCAATACATAAGATTGGTGTCATTTTGTTCTGTAATAAAGTTTTTACTTTTTGGTTAATTAATTCATCAGATTCATGAAACAAGTTTCTTCTTTCAGAATGACCAATGATTACGTAATCAATACCAATGTCTTTTAGTTGTTCATAACTAACAGTTCCAGTGTTAGCTTTGTTCATTACATAATTAGCATCTTGAGCTAGAATAAAACATTCTTTTCTTTTTAATTCGTTTGCTAGTCCCAAGTGCACAAACACTGGCGCTACACCAAAAACTACTTCGTTTGTTTTGGTTAAATTTGCTTGATTTAAAACACTAAAAAACTCTTTGACTTCTGAAGTAGTTTTATATGTTTTTCAATTTCCAAAGATGTATCTTTTCATACTATTTATATTTCCATTTTCTAGGTTTATTTAATTAAACCGATGTATCGCTTAAGCGTTGCAGTAATCTCATCAGCTTCGTGACTTAATTGTTTTAGCGAATTACCATAAAAATTATAATAAAATTTAAATTTCGGCTCTGTACCCGACAGTCTAAATCTGATTCAAGAATCGCCTTCTAAAATCCAATCTAAACAATCTCCAGCTGGATTTCATTTGATCTCAACAATCTTACGATCATTAATATAAGGTTGATCGTAATTCTTTAATTGTTCCATAAAATCAGTTGCTTTTTTCTTTCAATCAAGACCATCGATTCAATTAGTAATCGTTGCATTGTGAATAAAGCCAAATTGTGGGTAGATTTCTCGTTCTAAGAAATCAACCATTGTGATTCCTCGTTTTAGACATTCATTATGAATTTCTAATGCAAGTGCAGCGGTTTGGAACGAATCCTTATCACAACCAAGTGTTGTTGGTAGTGCTCCAATTGCTTCTTCAAATCCTAAGATGAAATCTTCGTGATTTTTGTGATCTATTGCTTTATTACCAATTCACTTAAAACCTGTACCAACGCGATAAACAACACCGTTGTATTTAGCAATAATGCGATCAATTAAATTTGTTGATACGTATGATGAAACAATATAAGGACGTTTGGTTAATTGCTTATACTTCAAGATGTAATAAGCAAAGATAATCCCCATCTCATTACCATTAAAGTATCTAAACTCATTATTGTGTCTAACAGCAACTGCTAATCGGTCAGCATCAGGATCAGTTGCTAACATAATATCAGCACCGTAGTGTTCAGCATACTTAAGCGCTAAATCTCAAGATTCTCTAGCTTCTGGATTAGGTGATCTTGTATAAGTAAAATTCTCATCATACTTACATTGTTCTTTAACTGGAATAACATTGTAATTAAATTTTCTTAACATCTCTGGTAATCAGTATGATGCAGCTCCGTGTTGACCAGTAAAGACAATTTTAAAATCCTTAACTTCTTTATGATCGGTTGTATAAAGAGTTTTGTAGATATCAGCAAAATAAGAATCATAAATTGAATCTGGAATAAACTTAACCAAACGATCGTTTGGTTCGTATTCTAGATTTAAGATTTCATAACTCTTAGGCATGAATTCAATGATCTTTTTAGCATCATCATTCATTAATTGTGCACCCTTTTCGTTATAGGTCTTAAACCCATTATCAGTTTTAGGGTTATGAGACGCTGTTACATTAATTCCACCATCTGCATTATATCTAGGGATTGCATAAGATAAGATTGGTGTTGAGCTGATCTTATTAGATTCAAATAAGTAAACTTCAATACCCATTGAAGTCAATACATCAGTAATGATCCTGGTAAAGTGAACACCATTCTTACGGTTATCATGTGCAATCACACATCGTGGTGAATAACCAAATTTATCAATTAAAAAACGACCATAACCATATGCCATTTGAGCATAAGTAAAGTCATTTAAGTATTGATAACCAGGACCCATTTTTTGGCGGATACCAGCTGTTCCAAATCCTAATGGTTTTTCGTCAAATGCATATGCTAATTCTTCTTCAGACATTGCTTTGATTTGAGCTTTTAGTTCTTGACTCACTCTTGGGTGAGCTAATCAATATTTAACGATATTATTCATAATTATTAATCCCTTCAAATTATTTAGCACTCATTGCTTTGTGATTAAAACCTAATGGTAGTAGTTGATTTAAATAATAGGTCTTTTGGGTTTGATTTTTATAATAGATGGTTACTAAAGTTGAGTTATCACTAAACTCTCACAATGCTTGGCGACACATTCCACACGGCGAGGCATTAGGATCGTTTGAATCACTCATCAAATGGATCTGTTTGATAACAGGTAGATGATCAGAATCACTACTTGTAATCATACTTCCAATTGCATTTCGTTCAGCACATAAACTAATTGGATATGACGCACATTCAACATTCACACCACTATATTCCTTATTCTGATCATCTACTAAGATACAAGCTACATGAAAGTTGGAATAAACACAGTAAGCTTTATCTAATAGTTGTAATAATTCGTTATGTTTCATATCTAATTGTTTTCTTTGCTTTATCCATAATTGTTTGATCAATTGGTTTAGATGAATATAAACTCATGATCGGTTCATCTAAACTAACTTGATCATTATTCTTTTTGTGTAAGTAGATTCCAGCTTGGAAATCAATTGGTTGATCTTTAATCATTCTACCTGACCCTAGTTCAACAGAAACCATAGCTAGATCAACTGGTGAAGTGTAACTGATCTTTCCAGTTTTATTAGCTTTAATTTGATACTCATATTTTGGGTTAAAATATGAGTCGTTAAGAACTTCTTGTCAATTGCCGTTTTGAGACTTAATTCAACTGATGAATTTGTCAAATGGTTTAGGTGTTTTTAGTAGATTTTCTAAGCTTTTTAAAGCTTCTTCTCTATTAGCAAACTGTTTAGTTTCAACTAGAATTTCAGCGATCAGATTATCCATTAAGATTTTAAATGAATTGTTTTTAGGTAATTCATTTTTCAAGTAAGCTATCGCTTCTTTAATTTCAATTGCATTACCAATGCTATTACCTAAAACTTCATTCATATCATTTAGTTCACACTTTAAGTGACGATTGAATTTTTTAGCTAAATTTAGCATTCGCTTTTTTAATTCATTAGCTTCATCGATTGTTTTACAAAAAGCACCTGAACCATACTTAATATCAATAAAAATGTAATCTGAATTGAGTGCAAATTTCTTAGAAATAATTGATGAAGCAATCAGATCTAAACAATCTGTTGTTGAAGTAACATCTCTTAATGCGTATAAGATTTTATCTGCCAAAACTAAATCATTAGTTTGAGCAATAATAAACATATCATTGGTTTTAAGAATTTGTTTAGCTTGATCAAGACTAATAAAACAATCAACACCAATTGATTCAAGTTTATCAATCGTTCCACCAGTATGAGCTAACCCTCTCCCTGACATCTTAGCAACTTTAAAATTAAAGCAAGCTAGGATTGGTGCTAGTGCGATTGATACCTTATCACCAACACCCCCGGTGGAATGCTTATCAATTAACTTTTTTTGATCTGATTCAAAGTTTAATGTTTTACCTGATTTAATCATGAAATCAGTTAGATAATACAACTCATCATCATTTAAGCCATTAAATCAGATCGCCATTAATAATGCACTGATCTGATAATCGGGAATCGTTTTTTTCACACAACCATCAATGAAAAAACCGATCTCTTCTCTAGTTAAAATTTGCTTTGTTTTCTTCTTCTCAATGATATCAATAATGTTCATAGATTTGTTTAGATTATTTAGCTAAATCCATGGTTTTTAATTCTTGCATTAATTTAACTGAACGAGAAGTGCCGATACGATCAGCACCAGCTTGAACAAATTCGATTAGTTCTCTAGCAGTAGAAATCCCCCCACTAGCTTTGATTTGAATCTTGTCTTGAGAAGCTTGTTGCATAATCTTAATGTCATTTAAACTAGCACCACGAGTTGAAAACCCAGTTGAAGTTTTAATAAAATCAGCTCCACCATCAATACAAGCTAAAGTAGCTTTTGCAATCTGTTCATCTGTTAATAATGCAGTTTCTACGATCACTTTTAAAACTTTTTCACCACAAGCTTTTTTAACTTGTCTGATCTCATCAATCACACAAGCACAACCATTAATTAGTTCTGGAATATTGATCACCATATCAATTTCATCAGCACCCATCTTAATCGAAGTTTTAGCTTCATGAACCTTTTGTTCACTAAAAGTTTGACCTAAAGGAAAACCAACTACCGTACAAACTTTTACGGGTGATTTAGCTAAGATCTTTTTTGCAGTTTTGATATAAGCTGGATTTACGCAAACACTAAAAAAACCATATTCAATCGCTTCATGACATAATCTTTCGATCTCCTCATATGTCGCGTTTGGTTTTAAATTAGTGTGATCAATTAATTTGTTGAAATTTAGAATACTCATAATTTTTTATAGTTTAGTAGCTACATTAAGCGCTAATTCAACCATATTCTTAAAGGTTGTTTGACGCTTATCTGGACTCATTGATTCGTGTGTAACTAATGAATCTGATACTGTTAAGATTGTCATTGAATGTTTTTTAGCTTTTTGTGCATTAGCGTTCAAAGCAAAACCTTCCATCTCTACAGCAATCGCGTTTCATTTCTCATTAGCTTGTTTTGGAGTGTATAAAGTTTGATAAAACGCATCTTCACAGATAACTAACCCTTCGTGGTAGTTAATCTTTAATTCAACTGCTGTTTTTTTTGATAGTTCTAATAACTTTTGTGAAGGGTAATTAGTTTTATTTTGTACATCCACCCCGATTAACATCGCATAAGGTGATTCACTATAAGCCTTACTTTCTAGAATCACATCACCCAAATTAACGTTCTCAACTAATGCACCACATGAACCTACACGAATAATGTTTTCAACATCATAAAAATTATAAAGTTCATGAGTGTAGATCCCAATTGAAGGATTACCCATCCCATGACCCATAACTGTAACTTCTGTACCTTTATATTTACCTGTAAAAGCAAACATATTTCTTACTTCATTAACTAGTTTGTAGTCTTCTAGAAATGTTTCTGCGATCCATTTAGCTCTTAATGGATCACCAGGCATAATTACAGTCTTTGCGATCTCTTCTTTTTTTGCTTTAATATGTGGAGTCATTCTTTAATTACCTATCTTTTTCGAATTTGTCTATATATATTTAATTATCTAACTTATAAAACTGATTGTTAAGATTATTTTTTTCTACCTTAGTCCTTTATCAAAATGGTTTCCGACATTCTTAGGCCCAATTGAGAACTTACCAAGTAATAACATTGTTGCTAATGTTAATGCATATGGAATAGTTCTAATTAAATAAACCTGTGATTGGGGAACTTCTGTAGTTGAAGTTGAATAAACTAATAGTGAACTGAATACCAAACCAATGACAGTGATTGGTAGTAATTTCCATCCACTAACGATTAAGATTGCTAAAGCAATAAACCCAATGCCATCAACATCTCCAGCAAATGATCTACCAGATTGGTAGTAACCAAATAAAGCACCACCAGATCCAGCTACAACACTAGCTAGAATAATCCCAATTCATTGGTATTTAGTAACATTAATTCCTTGTGAATCAACAGCATTAGGGTTTTCACCTACTGCTCGATATCTTAATCCAATCTTTGAAAAGTTCATCACTACATATAGAATGATGAAAAAGATAACGAATAAAACAAAGATGATTATTGCTTCAGTACTAACACTATTTGATCTTAATGTTCGATTATAAACATTATCAAGACTTGGTCTTCCAAATAGTGTAGTAGCACGGTCTGATAAGATCTGTCCAATTCCAGTTGCTAATAAGTTAATTCCAGTACCTGCAATCACATGATCAGCTTTTAATTTAATCGTGGCAAATCCAAATAAGATTCCTACAGGAACTGATAATAAAGCAGATAATAATATGGAAGCTAAAAACGTTCAGTTGTATGTGGTTGATAATACTCCACCCATTGCTCTAAAAAAGATATTTGAGAATAAAACAAAGAACGTTGCACCAAACGTCATTGTTCCATTAATGGCAATATTAACAATCCCGACACGTTCAGATAAATAACCACCAAAAACACCAAGAATAAGGGCAGGGGCTAGAATTAATCATTGATCTAGTTGTGTTGGTGAAAACATTATCTAGCCTCCTTATTAATGTTTAGATTACTAATCTTTTCATTTATTGATTTGATGTGTTTATCAACTTGTACCTTCATATCATCTTGCAATGTCGTAGCAAGTTTTTGAATTCTTCTTTCTTCTTTATTTCACTTACTTAATTTATTTAATAGTTTTTGGTTTTTAGAACTATCATAATCTTGAATTATTTTTTCAGTAGCAAGAATTGAGTTAAACACACAACTGTGATAAAACTCATTAACGATGTTAATGCGTTCTTGCACGTATTCATTTTTGTAGATGTTTACCTGATCCTTATATTCTTTTAAGAAAAGAATTTTAATCGGGTTAACTAAACTCATCAAGAAAACTTTAAGCTTGCTATTATATTGTTCGTTTAGTTGATGACTTAAATCTTTTTGTAGTTTCTTAACTTTGAATAGATGCTTCTCAGATAAAGCAGCCATATTGTTCTCTAAGTTTTGATATTCGGTTATATTTTTATCTCCATAGATCTTGATGATTATTCATCTTCATGGTTTTAAGTAATTCATCAAACCATAAACCGAGATAATGTACATCAATACACCTAGAGTTAAAGATAACGTTTGTGGAGTTGGTAAGTTTGCTGGACCTTGACCTACTGAGATCAATGAAAACAACATTGATACGATCACAATTCCTCAAGGGTTGTTTAAGGCAATTAATGAAATCGCAATACCATTAAACCCTTCAATCGGAACAGAAGATAAACCAAATCTTCCTACTGAACTAAAATCAATTGCTTGAGAAGCTTGACCACTATAAACAACAACACCTAAGATTCCTGCAATTGCTCCTGAAATTGCAAAAGAACTTAATTGTAATAAGTTCTTATTGTATCCAAAGTATTCAGCTGAACTGCTAGATAAACCTGTAGTTTTTAGTTTGTGTCCAAACACCGTAAATCTTAATAATACTCAAACGATTACAACACAAACTGCAGTTACTGCAATTGTTCAAACTCAACCCGTATTACTAGTAAAGAATGTTGGACCATCAACAACATAGAATGCATATTGATCAGGGAATTTAACAGATAAGAAATTACCATTTAATCTTTGAGCACTATCAATGAAGTGATTATTAATAATCGTGCCTACGATTAATAAAATAATTCAGTTTAATAAGATCGCAGATACTACTTCATTGATCTTCAAGTAGATCTTAAATATTCCAGTTAATACTGAAACAAATGCAGCCACAAACATCGATAAGATGATTGTGATTAATTGTCCCCCTACTGCTGGTGTAAAACCTGCTTGTGCTAAATAATGGGTAATAATGAAAGCAAAGCTAGCACCAGCAAGCATCTGACCCGAAATTCCAATATTAAAGATTTTTACTTGCATAGCAAAACCAAAAGATAGTCCTGCTAAAGTAAAAATCCCAATATTGGTAATGAAATCTTGTTGTTGTTTTTGATCTCTTAATCCTCTAGTAAATAAAGATATAAATGCAAAAGGGTTTACGTTTGTAGCTACTAGAATTCCATAAATTACTAACAAAGCAACCAGAATTAAAACAATAATACTTAAAACTCTTCTTCTGGTTGATTTATGTTCTGTACGATAAAATAATCGATCAAAACCGATCAAAAAATTCGGATACTTTTTAAACTGATTCATTCATTGCTTCTCCTGCTAACAATTGACCGATTTTGGATCTTGTCATCTCTTCTTTAGAACCAACACCAATGAAATTATTACGACTAATAACTGCAATCGTATCAGCTAGTGCCATAATTTCATCTAGTTCATAAGAAACTAATAAAACTGCTTTACCTTGTTTTTTAGCTTCAATAATTTGACCGTGGATGTATTGGATCGCTCCTACATCAAGACCTCTTGTTGGTTGAGCTAAGATTAACAACTCGTGTTTTTTGCTCATTTCTCGACCAATAATTAACTTTTGTTGGTTACCACCAGATAATGATCTTGATAATGCTGTTCCGTTGGCTGTTCCTCGAACATCGAACTTATCAATGATGTCCTGAGCGTATTTTGCAATTTCAAACGGAACAATAAAACCTTTATCTGAGAAAGGTTTTTTATCAATTAAATTATTAACTGAGTTTAGTCTGACATTCTCATCCAAAGTCAAACCATGTTTGTGTCGGTCTTCTGGAACAAAAGAGATCCCTAATCTTGATCGTTTCTTAATAGATAGTTTTGAAATGTCTACTAATTTGTTATCATCTCTAAAAAAGATCTTGTTTGATTCAGATTTCTTCAAACCTGAGATAAGTTCAATTAGTTTAGATTGCCCATTACCCTCAACACCAGCTACTGCAAAAATCTCACCTTTTTTAATCTCAAAATTAATATATTTCTTTTGGTGTTCAGAATGACTAAGCTTTTCTCATGTTTGCTTAGCTGTCTGTCATCCTTTAGTAAAAGTTGTCTTAGTTACTGAAGAAGCTTTATTTAATAATTCATCATATTTTTCTTCAGCTGTCTTAGTATCTAAATTTAGATCTCTAACACTTAGAACAACTTCATCACTTGTCACAGGTGATTCATTGATTGAAGGAATAATAGTTCTACCAACCATTAGTTCAGCCATATCTTCTATAGAAGTGTTCTTTACATCAACTGAATCAACATATACACCTTTTCTAATGATAGTTGCATTATCAGCAATCGCTTTAATCTCATGTAACTTATGACTAATAATAAGGATCGTTTTATTTTTAGCTTTAAACTCTTTTAAGATTTCTAGAAAACTTTCAATCTCATTATCTGATAATACAGCTGTAGGTTCATCAAAAATTAAAAGATCAGCATCACGATAAAGAACTTTTAAGATTTCGACTTTTTGCTGTTCACCAACAGTTAAAGAAGATACCTTGGCATTTAGATCAATCTTAAAATTATATTCATCAATGATCTTCTTTAATTTATTAACACTCTTCTTATAGTGAATAATTCCAAATTTTGTAGATTCAGATCCTAAGATGATATTATCAATCACCTTAAAGTTATCTATCAACTTAAAGTGCTGGTGAACCATTCCGATCTTTGCCTTTGAAGCATCTTTAGAAGATTTAAAGTTAACTTCTTTACCCCAAACATAAATCTGCCCTTCATCTTGTTTGTAAAGTCCAAACAAGATTGACATAAGAGTTGATTTACCTGCTCCATTCTCACCGATAATGGCGTGTATTTCATTCCTCTTAACTGACAGATTAATTCCTGAGTTAGCTTTTATCTGGCCGTTATTAAAGGATTTATGGATATCAACCATTCGCAATGCATATTCTTGTGTATCCAAACTAAGATCCTCTCATTTTATTTTGTTTTATTTTAACTAAAATTAAAGAAAACTAACCCAATTCTCCAATTATTAATAATAGTTCTTTGTTTAGATAAATTTTTATAAATATACATATTTATTTTGCGATTATTTCTGGAATAAAAAAGTGATTACAACTTAACTTTTTCAGTAATTTTATGTTGTGCGTAGGTTATTTGGAAATTGATTTACATATCTAGTAACATACCTTATTTATTAAAGATATGTATTTTTATCGAGAAAAGAATAAAAAAATAAACAAAGCTTTAAATCAACAATTAAAACTTCATTTAATTTTTCATAACTTAATATGTTTATCTAACTAACTTCGTCCTTGTTTATTTACAAACTTTAAGATTGTGAACTACCTGAAGTAGAAGCAGTAGCAACCGCATCACCTTGTGCAGCACTATTTAAAGTAAATGTTAAATTCCCTATGTACGGAGTATCACCAGTGTTTATACCAGCTAAAAGAATTTTGTTTAAGCCTTTTTGTAAACTTAAAGTTTTATTAGAATTTGTTGAACTACGAGCAGTAGTCATGTTATCCATTGTGTTAAAGTTCCCCACAGTATTTCAATCAGCTTGTTTATTCGCTATGAAATCTACAGCATGAGTACTATCATTGTCTTTATAGAATCTTATGCTTCTTGTTGCATTAGCCATACTACTTGAAAAAATGTAAGACCCACTAATAGAATAGTTACCAGCTTGCGGAGCATTCACATAGATTGTGTATGTTCTATGATCGCCATCCAGATTAGTACCAGAAGGAGTACTATTGAAATTTGGATACATACGCATTACCGTATCTGTAATAGTTCCAAGTCGACTCTGATTACCACCGATAAATCCAACAAAATAAGCTGGACTAGAAATTTGCGCACTATTAGTACTTCTTGGGTTAGTTAATTGATAAAACAACATGCTGTAGTTTGCAGCTAACCCATAACCTTTCAAGAGATCAACTGAAACAGATTTTTGATTATTATCTTCTGATAAAGTATTACCAAAAATACTATCGTAAATCTTATTTTTATTAGTTTCATCATCTGATGAAGTTATGTACATGTTTCCGATTAAAGGTGCTACTTTAGATGCACTTTCACCATTCATTGTCGGAACGCTAAACTCAACTGTGTTTTGACCAAAAATTAAATCAGTTAACTTAATTTTAGCTACATTAATATCAGCTACTGTTGGAGTTTCATTCATTGTAGCAGTTTGATTCATTGCTGGGTCAGCATTTTCTAAAGCCATAGGCGGAGCAGCTTCTGTTGCACGACTAGTGCCTGCTGATTGAGTTGCTGGTTTAAATTCAACAGTTTGTGCCTCTTTATTATTCAGTTTATACTGTAACCCAACGTTATCACTAGTTTTAATTAACTTATAAGGGAAATATAAATAACCTGTTGATGGTCCGTAATTATTAAATGTTAGGGTGTATTTTCCGTCTGTTCCAGTTAAACTATAGATTCATGATACATCACTCACTGGTTGTGTTTGATTTAGTATTGCTGTATTACTTGTTCAAGCTTTTCTTTGTGCAAAACTTCAATTAGGACGATCGCTTCCACTTGTACCTGTACCAACATCTACACTATAACCAACAAAGCTATAGTTTCCTGGTTGTTGTTGATTACTACTATCAACACCTGTTAATTTAGTTTTATCTAAAACTTCTTTAAGAAAACCTGTTGATAAAGTTTCTGCGTTACTCTTTCAATCATTAAGTTTAGAAAGGGCATCCGTAATCTTAGTATTAGCACCAGCTACATCTTCTGCTTTTAATGTTACACTTCCATCCATTGTTTCTAATGGTTGGTTGGTAAGCGTCTTACCAGATTCATATAGAGTTGTTAAATTATTTTTAATTGTTTCAAAATAAGTCTCTGTTAAACCACCTAAAACATTATTCTCGTTTTTTACCGTTAATTTTAATGAATTGTATGCAGTGACTAAGGGTTGATTGGCACTATCAAAAGTTCGTTTATTGTTAGCAGCTGTGTCAATAGCTGTTTGTAAAGTTGATGTGGCATTTTTAACTTGTTCTACAGTAGCATTCTCATTGTCTAATGTAGATTTAGAAGTTGAGTATGCAGATGTTAAAGTTGCTTTTATTTTTGCATAATCAGCATAAAGACTGATATTATTAGTTTCAGAATCAATTAATGTTGTTAAAACTTGCCTAGCAGCTGCTAATTGTTGATCAACATTGTTAGCTTCAGTACCACCGCTTGGGGCATCATTCATTTCTGCGCCACTATTTGAATTGGTGTTTTTATTGAGGGTGGTGTTAGATGGATTTTCGCTATTACTTGAAGAACTTGAATTCGGAACAAGTGATATTGCTTGAGTACAGCTTGCAGCTGCTAACATTACAAATGAACCCATACCCAATAAACTAACAAACTTAATAATGTTTTTTCTTTTCATAAACAATAAAAATAAAGAATTATATCTAACTTAAATAAATTAAGAAAAATACATGAAATTAAATAAAAATCGAATTAATTTAACTTCATTTTCGTTTATTGACAAGTGGGTAATGATTCGTAACCTTCTAAGAGCTTCTTCTTCTTCTTCTTCTTCTTCTTCTTCTTCTTCTTCTAGAAAATAAGGGTTTTAGAGTCTTGCCACTCAGATACATATACGTTACTTTAGGTTTTTTACATAAAAAACACCAGAACTATAATCCTGGTGTTAATGATTTTAATAACTAACCTAAAAACTTATTATAAATAAGGATCTTATTATCTAGATTCAGGCATCGTCGAAGCTACAGTTGTACTTGGGTTTGCATTCTCTTGCGGAGTATCACTCAAAGTAAATGTTAAATTGCCTATATAAGGAGTATCACCACTTACTTGACTGACAATAACTTTATTTAAACCTTGTTGTAAATTCAAGGTTCTTTTAGAACCTGTTGTGATACCACTAGTCTCACTAGAACTTGTATCAATTTGTCCTAATTTACTTCAACTACCTAAACTTTTAACAGTAATGCTTACCGCATTAGAATCATTACTACTATCTGTAGAGAATTTTATGCTTCTAGTTGTAGTAGTATCACTACTACCAGCTGAATAAATATAAGTACTATGAATACTGTATTCACCAGTTTTTGGAACATTAACATAAATTGTTAATGTTCTACTATCATTATCTTGAGCTGGAGATGTATTATTGTTGCTTGGAGTTGGACTAACGTTTCTTATTTGAGCACCACCGATAAATCCAACTAAATAAGCGGGTTCAGATGTTGGCATTGCATCATTCACAGTGTAATTACTTAGTTGGTAAAATAACATACTATAGTTAGTACCCAAACTATAACCGTTTAATAGATTAACTGTAACAGAATTATCGCTGGTTACATCATTACCAAAAATGCTATTAGAGATCTTGTTAGCATTATCTGAATTAGAGGTTAAGTACATATTCCCAATCATAGGAGCTACTTTTGCAGGATCACCTGTTGGAAGACTAAATTCGATCTTGTTTGCACCAAACTTTAAATCTGTTAATGTGATTTTCGCTACATTAATATCACTAACAGATGGAGTTTTACCATTATAAGTATCACCTTCATCAAAAGTAATAGCAGTTGCTTCTGGTGCATCATTTAATTTATATTGAAGCGCGACATTACCTGAATCACCTGATTTAACTAATTTATAAGGGAAATATAAATAACCTGTTGAAGGACCGTAATAATTAAATGTTAAGGTATATTTTGCATCAGTCCCAACTAAACCATAAATTCATGAAACATCAGTTACCGGTTTATCTGTATTAAGAATATTATCGTTAGATGTTCAAGCTTTTCTTTGAGCAAAACTCCAGTTAGGAGTCATATTAGATCCTGATGTTACATCAACACTGTAACCTACAAAACTGTAGTTACCAGGTTGATCCATATTGTTAGTTACACCTGTCAGTTGAGTTTTAACTAAAGCTTGTTTAACATAACTTGTGGCTAAAGCGTCAGCATTAGTCTTTCACCCATCAAGTGCACTAAGAGCATCTTTGATATCTTTATTTGCTTTACTAACATTATCAGCAGCAAGACTAGTGGTTCTAGAAATAGAATCTAATTTTTGATCAATTATTCCAGTACCTACATCAAACAATGAAATTAATTTATTTTTAATAGCACTGTATTTATCTTCAGACAATCCATCTAAAGTAGTTGCTTTAGATTGTAATGTAACTTTTAATTCATTATATGCAGTTACTAAAGCTTGGTTATTATTGTCAAAAGCTTTTTTATCGGTTGCAGCTTTATCAATTGCTGCTTGTAATGCAGTTTGTAATGACTTCACTTCGTCTAAAGATGCGTTAGTATTTTCTGATGCATCTTTAGTTGTTTTATATGCTGTTTTTAATGCATTTTGAATTTGAGCATAGTCAGAATATAAATTAACGTTATTGTTTTCGGTGTCAAGCAAATTGTTTAATGCTTGCCTAGCAGAAGCTAATTGTTGGGCAGGATCGTTCGCCTTTGCACCACCACTTGAAGGATTGTTCATTCCTGCACCACTTTTTGAAGTAGCATTTTCATTTGGTGTCTCGCCTGACATATTTCTACTATTACTAGAAGAGTTCTGGTTAGTATTAGTAGAACTTGACTTAGTAACCTGTGAAACTCTTTGGGTACAGCTTGCAGCCGCTAACATAACAAACGAACCAACACCTAATAAACCAACGAACTTTATAATATTTTTATTTTTCATAAGAATAAGATCGATTTAGCTTTATTTTCCTTACGGATGTCTTTCTTTCCTTAACTTTAGCGTCTAAGAGATTCTTCTTCTTCTTCTTCTTCTTCTTCTTCTTCTTCTTCTAGAAAATAAGGGTTTTGGCTTATAACTGTCAACTTTTAAAAAAGTAACTTCCCTTTTTAAATAAAAAAAGCACCAGAACTGTTAATGCTGATGCTTACAATTCATAACTTACTTAGAATCTTGTCAAAGATAAATAATTTTTTTATCTAGATTCAGGAGTAACTGAACCTCCCTCTGCATTATTCTCATTCGTATTATTTACTGCATTCACTTGCGGAGTATCACTTAAAGTAAATGTTAAATTGCCTATATAAGGAGTATCACCACTTACTTGACTGACAATAACTTTATTTAAACCTTGTTGTAAATTTAAGGTTCTTTTAGAACCTGTTGTGATACCACTAGTATCACTAGAGCTTGTATCAATTTTTCCTAATATACTTCAACTACCTAAACTCTTAACAGTGATACTTACAGCATTAGTATCATTACTACTGTCTGTAGAGAATTTTATACTTCTTGTTCCAGTAGTGTTGTTATTTCCTGCTGAATAAATATAAGTACTATGAATACTATACTCACCTGTTTTTGGAGCATTAACATAAATTGTTAATGTTCTACTTGAACCATTAGTTATCGGATTTCTATTGAAATTGACATAATTTGATTGTGCAGTAGTATTATTAGCAATACGTTCCCCCGAACCACCAATAAATCCAACTAAATAAGCAGGCTTATTAGTTTGCATTACACTGTTTTCAGTGTAATTACTAAGTCGATAAAATAGCATACTATAGTTAGCACCAAGACTATAGCCATTTAATAGATCAACTGAAACAGAATCATCTTGTGATGTATTGTTACCAAAGATGTTGTCATAAATCTGATCAGCATTATCTGAATTAGAAGTTAGATACATGTTACCAATCATTGGAGCTACTTTAGTAGAATCACTTGTTGGAACACTAAATTCAATGGTGTTTGCACCAAAGTTTAAGTTAGGTAATGCAACTTTAGCTACATTAATATCACCAACTGTTGGAGTTTTACCATTATCAGTTCCCATATCTCCAAAAGTAATCTCAGTTGGATTAGGTGCATTATTTAACTTGTATTGCAATCCAACATTATCACCAGTTTTAACTAACTTATAAGGAAAATATAAGTAACCTGTTGAAGATCCGTAGTAATTAAAAGTTAAAGTATATTTTGCATTAGTTCCAGCTATCCCATAAATCCATGAGATATCAGTTACTGGTTGAGGTGAATTAAAAATATTCTCATTACTCGTTCAAGCTTTTCTTTGGGCAAAACTTCAGTTAGGGTGAGCACTTGAATCGCTTGTTACATCAACACTATAACCAGCAAAGCTGTAATTACCAGGTTGAACCGTATTATTAGAATCAATACCTGTTAGTTTATCCTTAACTAAAGCTTGTTTGATATAGCTCGTAGCTAAAGCATTAGCATTAGTCTTTCAACTATCAAGTGCGCTAAGAGCATCCTTGATATCTTTGTTTGCTTTAACAACAGTATTTGCAGCTAGATTAGTTCCAGAAATAGAATCTAATTTTTGATTGATTATTCCAGCACCTACATCATACAATGAATCTAATTCATGTTTAATACCACTGTATCGTTCTTCAGTCAATCCTTCTAATGTTGTTGTTTTAGATTGTAATGTAGTCTTTAGTTCATTATATGCAGTTACTAAAGCGCGATTATTATTATCAAAAGTTTGTTTATCAGTTGCAGCTTTATTAATAGCTGCTTGTAGTGTTGTTTCTATAGATTTAATTTCAGCTAATGTTGCATTGGTATTTTTAGATGCATTTTTAGCAGTTTTATATGCTGATCTTAAATCACTTAGAATTTGGCCATAATCAGAATACAAGTTAATGTTGTTATTTTCAGTGCCAATTAAATCGATTAGTGTTTGTCTAGGAGTTGCTAATGGTTGATCAGTAGTATTAGTTTTTGCACCACTGCGCGAAACATTATTCATTTCTGCACTACTACCTGAATTAGTGTTGTTATTAGACGATGTGTTAGAAGTGTTGTCTGTATCACTTGTAGTTTTTGAATTAGAGGTTAGGGTAATATTTTTAGTACAACTTGTAGCTGCTAACATTACAAATGAACCAACACCTAATAAACTAACGAACTTGATAATGTTCTTTTTATTCATGAAAGTTAAATTGAAGGTTTAATATAACTCGAATCTATTAATTTAAATATACAAAATTTAATAAAACAAATTTATTTACTTTGTTCTGCTTATAGAAGTTCACTTTTAGTTTTCAATAAAAAACATCAGAATTATTGATTCTGATGTTAATTACTTAGCTTAACTAATCTAACTTCTTATTCTGAAATAAACGATTTTATCAACAATCCTATGAAGGATTTAAACTACATTTGATTAGGTTCTGCATTCCCTTGTGTAGAGTTTTTTAAAGTAAATACTAGATTACCAATATAAGGAGTGTCACCACTACTTACTCCACCGATATCAATTTTGTTTAAACCTTTTTTAAGGTTTAAAGTCATATTTGTTGTACTTGATCCATTAGCAATATTTGTATTATTAGATGTATCAAATTTCCCTAAAGTGTTTCAGTCGGTTTGTCCCATAATATTTAACATTAAAGAATTACTACTAGCTTCACCAGTACTCTTGTTAGAGAAACTTATCATTCTGTTTTGATTTGTTAAATACGAACCACCAACATAATAATCTCCATCTTTTGGAGCATTAACATATACAGTTAATGATCTATTAGCACCATTGGTGTTAGGTAATCTATTAGATCCTGAAATAGCTGGTTGATCTTCACGACCTGCACTACCACCAATATAACCAACTAAATAAATAGGGTTATTAGATGGAGCTTGGTGTAAACCAGTAAACTGTCTAACATATATCGAATAGCTTGCAGATAAACTATATCCATTTAATATGTCTACAGTTACAGAATTGTTATCAGACAAACTGTTACCAAAGATACTATCGTAGATCTCATCTGTACTATTTTGATTAGAGGTTAAGTACATATTTCCAATCATTGGAGCTACCATATTATCACCATTAGGAACACTAAACTCAACAGTGTTTTTACCAAATTTTAAGTTTGTTAAAGTGATTTTAGCAACTTTAATGTCGTCTACTGTTGGTGTTGGGTTTGTTTGGGTAGCAACAGCCATGTTTTGATTTGAATCTGAAGCTTGATCAGAAGAAGGCGCTTCCGCTGCTCTACTAGCTGGTTGAGCAGATGTAGCAGTTGGCATAAATGAAATTGGTGTTTCACTACCTTCATTTAATTTATATTGAAGACCTACTTTAGTACTTTGACTATTGTCAACTAATTTATAAGGGAAGTATAAATAACCTGTAGATGGTCCATAATAAGTAAAATCTAACGTATATTTAGTCCCCATTCCATTTAGGTTATAGATTCATGAAACATCTGTAAGAGGAATAGATTCTTGATTTTCACCTGTAGTAGTTTGTGTTGCTAATGGAGCAGTCAGAGTACCCCAAACTTTTCTTTGTGCAAAGTTTCAACCTGGTGGCGTGGTGTTGGCAGAAGTTGGGTTAGCACTAAAAGCGACAAAACTGTAATTACCTGGTTGTTGACTAGTATTACTCGCACCAGTTCCTGTAGTTATTTGAGTTTTAGATAACGGATTCTTTTCATAGTTAGAGAACTTGTCAGCATTTTGCATCCATTCTTGCAGTTTACCAAGATCATCTTTTATATCTTGATCTGCTTTAACAATAGTGTCTGCGGCAAGATCAGTTCCAGGAATAGAATCTAATTTTTGACTTATTATTCCACTACCTATATCTAATGCTTTAATAACATGATCTTTGATACCACTATATTTATCTACAGATAAAGTTGATAAAGTAGTTTCTTTAGATAACAATGTAGTTTTTAAATCATTGTAAGCAGTTACTAAAGCTTTGTTTTCATTATCAAAAGTTTGTTTATTAGTTGCAGCTGTCTGAAGCGCAGTTCGCAGTGATGCTTCTGCAGATTTCAGATTCTCTAATGTTGAATCTGAGTTATTTGCTACATTTTTTGCATTATCATATGCTGATTTTAAAGCACTTTCAATTTTGGCATAATCAGAATATGTAGTAATGTTAGTAGTTTCTGTATTAAGTAAATCAGTTAATGATTTTTTAGCAGATGCTAATTGTTGAATAGAAGGATCAACCATACCTTGATCGTTTGTTGGATTACTATTTACTCCAGACATGTTGTCTGTCATATCTCTACCATTATTAGAAGAGTTTGGGTTAGTAGCATTTGGGTCGGAAGTAGTAGTACCAGATTTTGGAACCGGCGTAATTGCTTGAGTACAGCTAGCAGCTGCTAGCATAACAAAAGATCCAATACCTAATAAACTAACAAACTTTAATACGTTTTTTCTTTTCATGTTAAGTTAAACTAATTAATTTCGTAAACTTAAATAAATTAAGTAAACGATATTGAAAGTTCAATAAAGAACAAATTTAGATTTATTGTCTTTATTATCGCTTAAGAAAATTTGTTCGCAACTCCCAATTTTCCTAGGAACTTCTTCTTCTTCTTCTTCTTCTAGAAAATAAGGGTTTTGTAGTTTACTTCTGAGCTCAAAAATGACACTTTCAGTTCACAAAAGAACAAAAAAAACTATTTACAAGTTCTTGTAATAATAATTATTTTTTAGTTACTTGTTTGAACTCTTATTTAATTACCATTATTAGCAGACGGATTAGCAGCTTCACCCATCAACGTAAATGTTAAGTTGCCTATAAAAGGTGTATCTTTACCATCAACACTCGTTATAACAATTTTATTTAAACCTTTCTGTAAGTTTAAGGTTTTATTAGAGTTCTGTGAAATAACAGTCGTAAGTGTTGATGAAGTATCAAAAGTTTTTAATGTCTCAAAGTTTGTATCTGACATTACAGTAATTGCTACAGAATTAGTAGACTTATCTTTAGCTTCAAATCTTACTGATCTTGGTTCTCTTTGAGTAGTAATATATGATCCACTAATATAATAATTTCCAGCTTGTGGAGCATTTACATAGATTGTGAATGTTCTTTCTCCATCATTCTTGTTTGGATTATCTTTAGAGTTAGTAAACTCTGATATCATTTTGTTTTGAAAACGCGTTTGAGCACCACCAATAAACCCTACTAAATAAACAGGTTTAGAGATTTGGTTATTGTCTTGCATTAAATTTTTGAATTGTTGAACAAAAATATTGTAGCTAGTAGCAAGACTATAACCTTTTAATAAATCAACAGTTACAGCTGTTGGATCGGTTTCCTTGTTATAGGTGTTACCAAACATATCAGAATAGATCTTATCTTTATTCTCTACTTTATCAGATGAAGTAATATACATATTACCAATCATTGGAGCTACCTTACCTGATGGAACACTAAATTCAACTGTGTTTGAATTGAATTTTAGATTTGATAAAGCGATTTTAGCGACCTTAATATCATCAACCGTTGGTGTTGAATTCATGTGAGCGGAACTAGGCATAGCTTGGCTTTCGCCACCAGAATCATCACTTGCACCAGCCCCTGAACTTTCTGCAAAACTAATTTGCTGAGCTTCACCACCATTTAAGCTATATTGAAGTCCGACAGTACTTGAATCTCCAGTTTTAACCAACTTATAAGGGAAATATAAATAAGCCGTTTGTTGCTGAGCTCCAAAGTAACGGAAGTTCAATGTATATTTAGCATTATCACCAGCCAAACTGTAAATTCAAGAAACATCTGTTAAAGGAGTAACTGGTTTATTTTCATCATCAGCTACTGCAGGTGCTAAATGATCAACTAAACTACTTCATACTTGTCTTTTAGCAAAACTTCAATTTGCATTATCTACATCAACACTATAACCAACAAAACTGTAATTACCAGGTTGTTCTGCAGTTTGACTAACTCCAGTTAAATCTTTTTTAACTAGAGTTTGTTTAATAAAACTATTAACTAAATTATCAGCATTTTGTTTTCAAGCATTATTTCTCATAATGGCATTAGCAAGAGGTTGACTAATGT
Source organism: Mycoplasma tullyi (assembly GCF_014068355.1). Taxonomy (NCBI): domain Bacteria; kingdom Bacillati; phylum Mycoplasmatota; class Mollicutes; order Mycoplasmatales; family Mycoplasmataceae; genus Mycoplasma; species Mycoplasma tullyi. The sequence goes on from NZ_CP059674.1 coordinate 749,097, forward strand.
CCATTACACTCTTAGCTTGGGGAATGTTGCCTGTAATAGGGTCTAAAGTGGTTTTAACAATAGCTTTAGCTTGAGAATATAAGGCAACAAGGTTTTCTTTAATTGCAGAATAGTTAGCTTCTTCAACAGAAGCTAAAATAGTATCTTCTACCTTTAGTGATTCTTTTAAACTATTATATGCAGTTACTAATGCACTGTTTTTAGTATCAAAATCTGTTTTAGCTTTCTCAGCAGTAGAAATGGCCGATTCTAGTACTGTTGTAGCATCTTTAAGATTTTGAGTAGTTGAAGCTGTATCGTCTAGAACGTCTTTAGCAGTATCATATGCTTTTATTAAAGTATCTTGAATCTTTGCATAATCAACATACATTTGAATATTCTGATTTTTGGTATCAAGTAATAATGATAAAGCAGTTTTAGCAGCTGCTAATTCTTGACTAGGATCAGTAGGAGTTGTAGGAGTTGATCCTGAATTAGGATTTTGATTTGTATTGTTAGGTTGAGTACAGCTTGCAGCTGCTAACATCACAAAAGAACCAGCACTTAATAAACTAACAAACTTCAATATATTTCTTCTTTTCATTTCTAGTTAAACCAATTAATTGAAAATAATTCGAAAACGTTAAAGTTAGTATATATTAAGTTCAGTGAAAAGTATCTTTAATTCTTTTTTCTCTATAGAGAACTTATCTTAGCTTTAGATTCCAAGGAATCCTCCTTTTAAAATAAGAAGTTTTTCTTTTCGTTTTTTTATCCAAAAAGCTCTATTTAGCTTTTTATACAAAGCATCACCAAAATCCTTTTACAGATTCTGGTGATGTTAAAACTATATATTTTGCAAGGTCCCAAGAGCTCATCTACATGAAACTACACCTACAAAACTATTGATAAGTTATTAATAATTAATTTGAAGAAATGCTTATGATTCCATTCCCATTTTCATTCGCATTCGTCTAAGACCTTTTAGCGCTTTAAGACCTTTAAGACCTTTATTAAGCGTATTAAGACCTTTAAGTCCTTCAAATACATTCGCTAATTTAAGTCCAGCAATTGATTTTGAAAGACCTTCACTAACTATAGTCACCTGAATAACTCCAGGAGAGTTCCCATCAATAGGAACTAGAGTCTTATCAACAATATTCTTAGCTTGTTTAAACAAAGCAACTAGTGCTAGTTTAACTTTTGCATCTTTAACAGTTTCTAAAATTGTTGTTTCTTGTTCTAATGCGGTCTTTAAATCTTCATATTCATCTACTAATTTACTATTAGCTCTGTCAAAATCAGATTTATCTTTAGCTGCATTGTTAATTTCTGTTTGTAAAACACTAGTAGCGTCGATAAGATTTTGTGTAGTTGAACTAGAACTATCAAGAACGCGTCTAGCTGAATCATATGCTCTTGATAGTTTATCTTTGATTTTTGCATAATCATCATACAGTCCAGTGTTTTGAGCTTTAGAAGCAAGTAGTGTTACTAAAGAACTTCTAGCAGCTGTTGCATCTCTTTCAGAAGTGTCCATTCTTCTTTCAAAACTAGGTTCATTAGCACGACTACTAGGTTCAGTAGCAGAAGTGGTGTTTTGAGACGGAGCAGTTTCTTTAGTACAGCTTGCAGCTGTTAAGGTTACAAACGAACCAATACTTAATAAACTAACAAATTTTAATACGTTTTTTCTTTTCATTTTCACTTAAAGATAAAGCAATAAAATACGCTTATACGTATTAAACAAATTACGTATGTTGCGTAAATTATTGATTTAAAAATATATAAAGTTATATAGACTTGATTATCATCTAGAAGCTCTAAAATTCGCATCTAAACGAATAAGAGCTTCTTCTTCTTCTTCTTCTTCTTCTTCTAGAAATAAAGGGTTTTACGATTTTTGGGGTGTGTACATGGTTAAATTGTTCCTCTTTTAATAAATAAAAATACCAGAATCTTTTATGGTTCTGGTATTTATTATTTTGGATAACTAGCTTGTTACTTTATTTGAATATAAATATTAGGCTAATATTTGTGATCCCACTTACATGTTCTCACTTCCAGCATCATTTGTTGGAGCATTATTTAAAGTAAATGTTAAATTACCTATAAAAGGAGTATCATTATTTCCACTAATAATTATCTTATTAAGACCTTTCTTAAGGTTTAAAGCACTCTTTTGATTACTCATAACAACACTAGTACCCATATCACCTGTATTAAATCTTTCTAATGTACTAAAACTTGTTGTTGATGTAACATTAATTGTTACTGCATTAGCAGTATCACCTGTTTGAAATTTTAATGATCTTTGCATCATAGATGATATATAAGATCCACTAATATAATAATCACCAACTTGTGGGGCATTTACATAGATTGTATAAGTTCTATTTTGTCTCATTCCTGCTGGAGTTTTAATTGGACTTCTGACACTAGAGGCTAGAACTCTTTCACTAGGTCCAGCAATAAATCCAACTAAATAACTTGGAGTGTCAGTATGTGAATTTGAAGATGATTCACCTGCTCTCATTAGATTTTTAAATTCACCTACATATATTGATCAAGCAGAAGTAAGACCATATCCTTTTAATAGATCAACTGTTACAGAGGTATCGTTTTCGTTTGTATTTCCAAAGATTTCATTATATATTTTATCTTCACTTTCAGAATTTGAAGTAAGATACATATTACCGATCATTGGAGATACTTTAGCGGGCATATCTGTTGGAAGGCTAAATTCTAATGTATTTTCACCAAAGATTAAATCTGTTAATTTAATTTTTGCTACATTGATATCACTTACTGTTGGAATAGGATTTGTTGCATTATTAGAAGTTGTCATTTCATCAGCAACTGGAGTTTCGGGTGTCATTCCAGATTCAGGAGCGCTATCAGGAGAAGTTTCACCATGGCTTGGAACAGAATTAGCAGAGGCAGTTTGAGTGGATTGGAAATTTATAGCTTTTGGGTTAGAATCATTTAATTTGTATTGAAGCGCTAGAGAACTTGAATCAGCATTTTTAACTAATTTATAAGGAAAATATAAATAGGCTATCGATGGTCCATAATAAGTAAACTTTAATGTGTATTTAGTTCCTTCTCCAGCGAAACTATAGATTCAAGAAACATCAGTAGATAAAACAGGAGAGGCAACTGGACTAGTTGTACCTCTGTCGCTCATTCAAACTTTTCTTTGAACAAAACTTAAGTTTTGTAAATTTGATCCAGTTACGTCTGCACTATAACCTACAAAACTTCAGTTTGATGGTTGAGCTTGATTTTGTGCTGAATCAGTCCCTCTTGTTAATTGAGCTTCAGATAACCGGTTCTTTTTAAAATTATCAAACTCGTCTGCGTTTTGCTTTCATTTCGCTAAATTTTCAAGAGCATCTTTTATATCTTGATTAGCTTTAGTAATATTTTCAACTCCAAGGTTTTCTCCCATCAAAGAATCTAATTTATGAGTTAATATTCCACTACCTACATCAAATACTGAACTAACTTTATTTTTAATAGCGCTGTATTTATTTTCAGACAATCCATCTAATGAAACTTTATTAGATTGCAATGTAGTCTTTAGTTCGTTGTACGCAGTTACTAAAGGTTGATTAGCGCTATCAAATGCTCGTTTTTCGCTTTCTGCCTTACTAATAGCTGTCTTTAGAGTAGTTTCTACAGATTTAATATCTTCTAATGTAGCGTTAGCATTTTCTGACTCTTTTTTAGCAGTTTCATACGCTGATTTTAAAGTATTTTGAATCACAGCATAATCTGAATACAAGGCGATGTTGTTAGATTCTGTATTCAGTAAATCTGTTAATGCTTGCCTAGCAGCTGCTAATTGTTGTTCGGGGGTATTCATTTCTTGACTATCGCCTGAACTAGGATCGCTGTCAGACATTCTGTCAGTCATGGTTGTTCTGCTACTAGATGAATCTTGATTACTAGTGGATGTGCTTGAATTAGTGACAGGTACAATCGATTGAGTACAACTTGCAGCAGCTAAGGAAACAAACGAACCTACACCTAATAAACTAACGAACTTTAAAATGCTTTTACTTTTCACTTAAAGTTAAATTAACGACTCTGCGGATATCGCAAATTCATTAAAAGTAAATATATAAGTTCAATAAGGAACAAATTTAGCTTTATTGTCTTTTGAGGGGGGATTGTCCGTGTCGCTAAGCCGTCTAAGAGCTTCTTCTTCTTCTTCTTCTTCTTCTTCTTCTTCTTCTAGAAAATAAAGGTTTTAAATGTTTTAAATTGTATACAAAATCCAGACGTCCATAAAATAAGGTTTTTCACAAAATTAAAAAACATGAAACTTGTACTTAAACAAATTTCATGTTTTATTGATTAATATTCGTATTAAATTATCTTAATTTTTTGAAAACGAATTGTTTACCTGCTTGACTTAATAAAGTACCTTCAGCTTGTTGGAATGAACCAGCAATAATAGCTGATTTATGACTTAAAGCTGTATCAGGATTATTATCAGTTGTTAGAATAGGTAATAATTTAGAATCACCTTCTACAGAACTCTTAAATGTTCTTAATTCATCACCTTTAATTTTTCAATTCATTCTAGTAGCTTCTGGTAATAAAGTAGAAGTTCCTGCTAAAACACCAACGTATTGCATGATTACAGCAGCTTTGTTAGCTTCTGTAGTTGTCACTAATTGTTCGGCTGAAATTTGTTTCATAGTTGTTGCAGCTGCTGCTGGAGTTGGAGTAGGCGCAACAGGTGATCCTTCTGCTTCTTTCATCATCACTGTTTCCATCATTGGTGACATATTGTTCATAGCTTCCCCGTTCATAGTTCCAGTTGTTCCCGGAGTTCCAGGTGATTGATCTCCTGATGGTTGACCATTTGCTGGAGTTTCGCCTGGTTTTTCAGCCATTTCTTCTTTAGCAGCAGCACCTTGACCTTCAACTGCAGTTTGTTTAGTTTTCTCAAACAAATCGTTTAAGTTAGGTAGATAAGCTAACCCTGCATTTGATAATGAAACACCACCATTAGCTAAAGTAGCTAAGTTATTTCATCCATATCCATAAAAACCATTAACTGGTTGACCTTTTTCAATTGCTTGAAGTGTTGAATCAACAGCAACATCTAAAGCTTTAATAGTTGAAAAAGCAATTGTCTTACCACCAGGTGCACCCGCTAATAATTGAGTTGTTGCTAAATTTTCTTGAGCTGTATCAACCCCAATTAATTGTGCGTGGTGAGTGTCTCTATTAGATAAAATAACGTTTTGACTAATGGCTGTTTGAGGTCCAGCAATTGGATAAATTAATGAAGCACCATTTTGTAACAATTGCGTAGTAATTGTTGTTGCTCTTTGTTCTGTTGCATTAAATGAAGTAGATATATCAGCTGGTAAACTATCACGATTACCACTATTAGCCATAGCATTAGAACTTACTCAAGATAGTTTCTTAAATCCTTCAACTCTTGGTTGAATGTAAGTGTTAAAAAATAATGCACCCATTCTAAAACCATTTAAAAAACTAATTGTTGATGGTAATGGTAAACCTACATAAGCACCAATTCCATAAGTATCTTCATTATCAACTTTTGTAGTTCTAAAGAAGTTGCTATTCTTATTTACTAAAACCCCAGCAGCAACACCTGTTAAAAAGGCAGCACTTTCAGTTTGGAAAGTGATCGCTGAAATATTAGTACCATTTTTCTTACTAATAACACCATCAACAAAGATAAAACCAAAGTCTTTGAATTCATTATATAAAGCTCTGTTATCAAGAATTTGGTTTAATGCTGGTTCTTGGTTGAAACCAGTAGCTACAGCTACAAATGAACCTTCATTTTTAATTTGTCGATAAGTATTAATTCTTGAGTCATCTGTAGTACCTGGTCGTTTTCAAACCCCATTATTAACTGATAAACTAGTATCATTAGCTGGAGGAAGAGTGATATTATATACAGATTTATAGAAGTCTCTAATTCCATTATATGAAGTTTCTGAGAAAGATTGGTCAGCTAAAGTTGAGCTATTATCTGACACTACTAACTGAACAGAAGATTCATATGTTAATGATGAAGCAGCACCACAAGAAGCTAGCAAACCTCCAGTGATCGAAGCTACACCAGCAATACCTAAAGCAATCGTGATCTTTTTAACTTTAGTTTTATTTGTCATAAAATTTTATCTACCTTAATTAAATTAAAATTTAAATCTAATCAAGGTTATAGATGTCTATAACTCAATTAGATTAAATTAACTATATTATGTAATATATTTCGTATTTTGATCAAGAAAAAAGTAAATGAGTTCAAATTTTGGCTTATTGCTTTTTGTTTTTAATTAGTTGCTTATTTTCAAAAGCACCTTTTAAACTAAACGAATCAGCATAATCGATTGAAGAATTGTATGGTAAACCCATACCCAAACGATAGATTTCTAACTCGAAATCATTTAGTAAAAAACGTAAATAATTCGCTGTTGTTTGTCCATCTTGGGTAAAGTTGGTAGCTATAATCACCTTTTGAATTTTTTGCTTTCTTATTTGATCTATTAATAGATCAAAATTGATCTCTTCAACGATTCTTTTATTCTTTTTAGAAATCTCATGATTAAGAATAAAATACTTACCATGGTAAGCTTGAGATTCTTCAATCACATTTAAATCATCAAAAAAACTAACGATGCACAGTTCATCGTTATTTCTTGATTCATCTGAACAGATACTACAGATCGAGCGATTACTTCAACCCTGACACATCTCACAGATCTTGATTGATAACTTCGCTCTTTTTAAGACATCAATCAGATCATAAACATAACGATCTGATTTAGTCATTAAGTATTGAGTGATCTTTTTAGCTTGTTTCTTACTAACACTTGGTAGATCACTAATCTGTTCTACTAGATTATTAAACTCGTTCAGATCTAGATCTGATGCCATATTTACTAAAATCCAGGGAATTTAATTGGTGGAGTAATTGAGTTAGATAACTCATCTCTTTTCTTTTCAAGATCAGATACTGCTTCATTGATTGCTTCAGTTATCATATCTTGTAAAGTATCTGGATCTTCTGGATCAATTAGATCTTTATTGATATCAAGTTTCACAATTTTTAAATTGCCTTTAAGAGTTGTTTTAATTAATTTCTTGTATTCGTATTCGTATTCTTTTTCTTCAAATTCTGCAAGCTTCTTTTCCATTTCGCGTTGCATCTTTTTCATTTGGTTAGCTAAATTTTGAAAGTTCATATTTTTCTTTTTAATTAATATTTAAGAATTACTTATCTAATAATTCACTTAAGATTTCAGCTTGAGTTTTTTGCTTTTTAATTGTTCTTAATTTGTTAACATCAAGCGACTCATACAGATCATTATAATAGTTTATTATATCTAAATCTTTAATCTTTTGTGTTTGCTTAAAGATTGGTTTCATAACATCTTCTGTTACAGCAAACACATAGATCTCTTTATCAAAGATATGGTTAATCGTATGAACTTTGCTATTGTTATAGCTTTGTTCATTAATTAGTTCTTCAACGTTTGGATCCTCTAAAAGAACTATAGCGGCTTTATCAGTTACCATAAACACTTTTGATCCAGTTAAATATAGATCAACATTGTCATAAAAGGAATCTTCTTTGTTATCACCCTTTTTAAATTTATCTTGAGCATTTAAGAAGTTTTGTTGAAGTTCTTTGTTAAATAAATTCTTATCCTTTAAAACGTTAAAGATAATTGCCATTAAATAATCTTTTGTTTTGTTTGGATCTAGACTAATGTCTAATTCAGTATCAGGTGTTGGTTCTGGTAAGACTTGTTCATCTTTAGAAGATGAATTTTTAGTTTTCTTGGTTTTAGGTTGTTCATCAGCTTGGTCAACTTTGACAACTTTTTCTTTTTTATCTTCTGTCTTGGTTGCTATTTGCGGTTGAACTTCTTCTACTTTTTCAAGTTCCTTGGATTCTTCAATTGGTTTTACTTTTGTAACAGACTTACTTTTAACTGTAACTTCAGGAGTAACTGAACTTTTTAAGTTGCTGGCTTCTACATTCCCTGAACTTTGTTGAATTGGATTTTGTTCTAGATAATCAAACACTGCTAACAACAAACTTTCTTTAATATTACTTTGCAAAGTTCTTGTTGATAATAACCCATTGATCATCTCAGACAAACCTAAAAGTTTAATGTTTCTTAAACTAATCGTTTTAACTTGTTCTTCATTTAAAACTTTTAACAAACTAACCTTCTTAGTTTTTTGATAGACTAACAGATCGATTAAAATCGCTAATACATCTTGAATAAATAAAACGAAGTTACTTCCTTTAGCTTCAATATCGTTTAATAGATTAATTAGTTTTTCAACATCACCTTGATTAATCAGTTCTAAAAACTCTAATTTAACTTCTAAGTTAATAAGTCCAAATGTTTCATTAATTTTATCTACAGTTATCTTCTTAGTTTTTTCATAAGCAAGTTGTTGCAAAATACTTAATGCATCACGAGCAGATCCAGCAGCAAAATCAGCAATCTTGTCAATTGCCGCATCTTCAATCTTAATCTTTTCTTGCTTAACAACATTGTTTAAAACATCAACAAGATCATTTCTATCTAACTTCTTAAAATTAAAACTTTGACAACGTGAAACAACTGTTAATGGAATCTTATGAAATTCTGTTGTGGCAAAAATAAACACAACATGTTTAGGAGGTTCTTCTAATGTTTTTAATAAAGCATTTCATGCCCCATTACTTAACATATGTCCTTCATCTAAGATGTACACTTTCTTAGATAAATTAATTGGTGCATAATTGATTGCATCAATGATCTTTCTAATCTCATCAACACCGTTATTAGTAGCAGCATCTAATTCATAAATATCTTGAGACTTATTCTCATTAATTAATTCACAAGCAGAACATTGATTACATACATCACCATCTTTTTTATTTAAACAGTTATATGCTTTAGCTAATATCTTTGAGATTGATGTTTTACCAATTCCTCTTGAACCTTGAAAGATATAAGCAGTAGCTAATTGGTCATTAGCACTTGCTTTTAATAAGATATTGGTAATGTGTGATTGACCAATAATACTTGATAAATTATTAGGTCGATATTTTTGATAGAAATTTATCATAGATTTTTTAGAGTTTTTTAGTTAAGTATTAAGAGCGAAGATATTTTAGAGCTCTCTTATTAATAATTATTGTTATTCTCGACATATAAGAAAATTAGCTTTAACTAAGCTAATTTTCTATAGATATTAATTATTCAAGTAATTTGATTGCTTTTGAAATTCTTGAAAGTAGAACTGGGTAAGAAACTAAGCTAACGATTTCAAAGAAAACACTGAATGATAAGAATGTTTTTAATGAATCGAAGTCGTAACTGTAAACCTTCTTGAGCGATCCGATTTGACTGCTTGTAAGTACACACGCTAGTGCTAAGAACCGATAAGTTGAACTTACAACCACATAAACTATCACCACTGCAACAAGGATTGCGTTAAACATATCTAAGCTGATCTTTAAAGTTGTGGTAATGTCAAGTACTTTAAAGTGGTGAAGGATAAATAATACAGCTAGAGCTAATACCCCTAATGAAAGAAGTAGTGAGAAGATTCCAACAAAGATTGATCCAATCCCAAATTTCTTTAATCTAGTTAATCTTCAGATTTCATATTGATTATCGAATCTAGATACTTCGTAATCTGCGGTTGGTTCTTCTTGTTGAACTGTTTGTTGAGTTACAGCAAGAACAGCTTTAGATTCTTTTTTCTCTTGTTGTTTTTCAAGTTCAGCCTCATCTACAGGCACTAGATTAGTTGCTTGCTTTTTACGCATGAACTCTTCAAGCGTCATTCCACTAGGATGAGTAGCAACTTTTTTAGTCGGTTCAACCTTATCAGTTGGTTTAGTTTCAGCAGTAGGTTGAACTTCTTCAGTTGGTTCAGGTTCTGGACTAACAGCTGGTTCTTCTTGTTTTACCTCTTCAGCTGGTTGAGTTTCTACCGCAGGTGCTTGTTCTGTTGCGCTTGGTTCATTTTGACTTGGTGAACTTTGTTCGCTTAAACTTGAATTTAAGTCTTTTAAACTAGCTTGTTGATTTTGATTATTTGAAAAATCACGAAGTGATGTGATTGGTGCTTCGTTTTGTGCTTCCTCATCAACTGAAGTAGTTTCATCTTGAGGAACAAAATCTCTTAATGATGAAGCTGGTTTTGGATTTGGTTTAGGTTGATTTAAAGGTTGTTGATTTGCACTCTGTGGAGTTCTAGGTTGTTGCCCTGGTTTTGGCCCTGTACCTAACTTATTTAAAATGTTAAGTGTATTGTTAGGATTAGGGTTTGGATTAATTGTTCTATTATTATTTAAAGGTTGACCATTTAAATTTGGATTAGGTCTTGGATTTAAATTACGATTTAAATTGTTAGGATTTAAATTACCTGGTTGGCTAGGTAACCTATTTTGAGGATTTGGATTTGGTCTAGGACCATTTGGGTTTGGATTTGGACCAACTTTAGCATTAGGTTGTTGTGGTTGAGGATTTAAACCTGGAGCAGGTTTAGCCGGCATACGGTTTGCTGCTGGCACTCCTTCTTTTTTAGCATTAGTTCTAACAATTTGTGCCTGAGCTTGATAAATATTGTTATTAGGTCCAGCTGGCTGCTTATTAGCTAAATTTACTGATGGCCTAATAACTTGTTGTAGATTACTATTTTTATCCAATGCAGGGTTCGTTTTTTGATTCATATACTTAGAACAACTAATATTACTATATATTAAATTAATTAAAAAATAAGACAATTAGTCTCCTAATTATCTTTAAAATATTGAATTGCTTTTTGTGTTATCTGACGCCCCTTGGAGGTTTTTTTAATCAGATTCATTTTAAGTAAATATGGCTCGATTTTGGACTCGATTGTAAAACAATCAATTCCACTTATTAATGAAAGCGATTTTAAACCAAGATAGAGCTTTGGATTATCGTCAAACGACTTAAGGTATTCTAGATCTAGATTTGATAAACCAAACTGATAGATGTTCAATTTTTCAAGAATTGATTTAATTGAAATCTTTTTATCAAACAACTTAAAATCAATCACACGCTTATAGATTCTTAAAGCATTTCGCGGTGTTCCTTTAGAATGTTCTGCAATTTGAATCATTTCATCTTGTGTTAACTTAATTTTTTCTTTAGCGTTTATTGATTTGATAATCTCAAAGATCTCATCATCTTGATAATAATCAAGTTGTAACAGAATTCCAAACCGTTCTTCTAATGGATCGATGATTCTTCCATACATAGTTGTTGCACCAATTAATGTAAATGGAGGTAATTTCATCCTTGTAAATTTCGAATTAAATTCTTTACCGATCAAAATATCAACAACATAATCTTCCATGATTGGAAACAACAATTCCATAATTGTTGGTGGCAATGAATGAATCTCGTCAATAAACAAAACATCATTTTTTGATAACAACGAAAACGCATTTAGCAAATCTGCAGGTTTTTGAATCTGTGATGCTTGCAAAATCTTGATTTTAGATTTTAATTCATTAGCAATAATCTGAGCCAACGATGTTTTGCCAACACCAGGAGGTCCATAAAATAGCACATGGTCTAATGCTTTATTTTGACTAATCGAGGCATTAATAAAAGTTAATAGCTTTTGTTTTAGTTCATTCTTACCAATAAATTCATCGAAATTATTTGGTCTAGCTAATTTCACTTGTTCTTAAGCCTATTTGTTTAATGATTACTGCTACTAGATCTGCTGAATCATTAATTGATTCATTTTTTAAATCAAGTTCAGCTAGTGCTGTTTTAATTTGATCTTCTTTATAACCTAGATTAATTAAACAATCAATTGCTTCAATCACAAGTTCAGATAACAATTCATCATCACTTGAGTCTTTATTATCATTATCGTCTAAACCATCATCTCTAGAAGGTGAGCCTTTATCAGTACCCATAATCTGATTCTTAAAATAATGTTTATCAGCAACATCTGAAGCTAACAACATTGTTGCCACCTTCTTATTAATGTTTTCTAATCTTAATAAACCATTTAAGTCATTATTCTTAATTAAGGCTAATACATCTTCTTGTTTATTAACCATGACATTCATGGCAGTCTTAGGTCCTACTCCATTAATTGATAAGAGTGCTTTAAATCATTCTTTTTCTTTTAAACTCTTGAATGCATACAGTTCCTTATTAATAGCATTGTTTTGCGCTAAAAATGTCATCTCGTGTAAGAAGACTAAAACATTATTATCAGTTCGACTAAAACCACTATTTGGTTTTACATTTACCCAATAACCTCAGTTATTGGCAACAAACAACATCTTTGTGTTGGTAACGTATTCTATTTTTGCGTATACAGAAGTGATCATATCTTACTCCTGTAATAAGATATGTCAAAAGTTTTAAGAAAGCACAATTTGATTTTGTCTAGCAGCTTGTTTCATCTTATTTAATAAGATGATTTGGTTAGTTAAACACTCTTCGTATAAGCCGTTATCAAACAACCGTTTTCTAAAATCAAAAACAAAGTTCTTGATCTCAACTGATTCATAAATATATTTATGTAAGAACATAAAGGTATGTTCGCATAACTCTTTTAGAGCAACTTGTTTGATACTAGTTTTAAGTGCTTCTAAAAAGCTCTTTTCCATATTTGAATGTAGTTGATCAAACTTGATAATATTCTCTTTATAGTTCTTATTTAGGTTTTGTTCTAATTCAACAAGTTGATTAATATTATCTGAAATTAGTTTATATAACTTATCATTTTTAAGTTCATTTGCTTGATAATAGTTCTTAAGCATTACGAACTGTAATTTCAGATTGTTCGTATTAAATAAGAAGTTTTCATAAACAGCAATATTATCAAGAATTGTTTTAACTAAGATCTCTAAACTATCGTTTAGATTAGTTGCATTACTAGCTATATTACTAATTAAGAATAAGTAATCTTTGTGACTTAACTTCTTTTGATTTTCTTCATTAATCTCGTTGATCATTAGTTTTAATTGATCAGATCGATAACTTAGTTTTCTAATCTGTTCAAGTAACATATGATCTTTTTCAAAATTAGTATTAAAGATTGTTAATTTATTTTTTAGTTGTTCGAAGTTTTTTAAATAATGATCAATTCAATATTTAAATGCTTGATAGATAACTGCAATCGTATTTTTAGATTTAGTCTCTAACTCTAACTCATTTTTAAGTGGCACGATCAGATTGAACTTATCAGCTAACAACATCTGGGTTTGCTTAAAGTTACGTTGCATCAACAATCGATGAACGGTCTCTAAATCTTTATTCGTATATTTAATGATTGTATTAATCTTTTGTTTCTTTTCTTCAGTAAAGTTTGGATCCTGAACCAAGATACCAAATGAATAATAGATATCTTCAATGAAGTACTTTAATCTTACCCTTCATTTGTTTAGTACGAAGTAGGTTTTTGCCATCTTAATTAAAGCGGGTAGATTCTTTAACCAGTGCTCGATGATGGCAATCAACCGATTGTTGAGTAACTTCGTGGCGGACTCTTCTAAATGGAATAAACAATCTGAAAAACTATTAACCATTCTTAATAGTTCTTCATTGTCAAATGTTGGTAAAATGTATTTTTCTAAAAACTTAATTAGATTGTCAAATAATTCTTTAAAACTAACTATCAACTCAGATGAGTGATTCTTATAACCTGAGATATCACCCTTAATTTGGGTAAATGAACCATCCAACATCTCAATCTTATTTAGATACAGATTGATCTGTTTAGTTGTTTGTTTAACGTAATTGAAATCAAAATGATAATCAAAATTACATAATTCGTTAATTGGTTCATAAACCGAATTAATCTGTTCACGATAATAATTATTAAATTTATTAACATATTGAACAACATGTTTTAATCCAGTTTGATCATTAGCCAATTTAGCTAATCTTTGAATCGTTAAATTATAGTTTTTTGCCGATAAAACATTATATTTTTCTCGGAACTTATAGTTTTTATTAACTGATCTGCGCACCCTGATAAAGATCACAAAATAGATAGCATACATAACAACTACAAGCGTTGTTATTACTGCTAACACAATAATTAAGATTGATTGGGTATTAAGATTAAGTGATTTTAATGCGGTGCGAATAATGTTCATCTAATAAAATCTAACTGTGTTTTTGTATTAACTGCGTCAATACTTTAATACTAACATTTGGGTTGGCTTGTCCATTGGTTTTTTTCATTAATAAACCAATTAATAATTTTTCCACTCGTTCTTTGCGTTGATCATAATCTTTTAAGATGGAAATGTTTTCAAGTAAGATTGGTTCTAGCAATGAAATAATTTCATTTTCATCTTTAATCTGTTTCATATTTAAACGATCAACGATTTCAGAAACTGTTTCATCAGTTTTAAGAATTTCGTCTAAAACAACTTTAGCTTGTTTTTGGTTTAGATCTTCGTTTTTAATTAAAACTAAAAGATCAGCTAAATTATCAAACCACTTGGGATTAATTAATTCTAGTTGTAACTTCAACTTATTAATTCGACCAATAAACTCAATCAATAATCATTTACTTACAAAAGCTAGATCATTTATTCTTTGATTAATCTCATTAATCTTTTTATATAAAAAGACATTATCTAATAATAGATCGACAAATTGTTGATCCACTCCTTCAGATAACAGTTTATTTTCAAGTTCCTTAATATTAAACACTTGCATTTGATCTACTTCAGATAAGAATTCTTGATCAAGATTAATTCCAATAATGTTTGGCTCAAACATATAGCGATAATCAATCGCATTAGTTTTCTCACGCATAAACACAGTTTGATTTAATTGATCATCATAACGCATTGTTGCTTGAACAACTTTTTTGTTTGATAACAACAGCTCTTGTTGGCGTGAGATCTCGTAATTAATCGCCTTTTCAACATTATTAATTGAGTTAATGTTTTTAATCTCAACTCTTGTTCCATAATTAGGAGCACCAGTTGGTCTAATAGAAACATTAACATCAACACGCATTGAACCTTCTTCTAATTTAGCATCACTAATATCATTAAAGATTAAGATTCTTCTTAGATTAGTTAAGTATTCCTTAACTTCTTTACCACTATCAAACACTGGATCAGTAACGATCTCAATTAATGGTGAACCAGCACGGTTGTAATCTAATAAGATTTGGTTATTTTCATTCAGTTGTTTAGCAGTATCTTCTTCAATATGAAAACGTTGGATTGGTACTCTTTTATTTGAGATATCTAAATAACCGTCAGTAGCAATTGGATGGTGTTGTTGAGTTATTTGATAACCTTTTGGTAAATCTTGATAAAAGTAATTCTTGCGATCAAATCTTAAGTAATGATCGACGTTTTGCATATTTAAAGCTTTAGCTAATACTAAAGCTTTTTTTACAACCAACGCATTCGGTTCAGGCATTGTTCCTGGTAAACCTAAATCGATTGGGTGAACATTAACATTAGGATCTGATCTGTGTGAGTTAGCTGATGGTGAAAACATCTTGGTTTTAGAATTCACCGCAACATGAACTTCAATTCCAATGATTGGTTGAAAATTATGCATTAATGCTTCCTCCATTATTATCTAATTCAGTTTCAATTAGATAAGCAGTTTTAATGATGAGATCATCATTAAACTGGTTTGAAACTAAATTTAATCCCACGGTTAGATTATCACGATTCTTAATCATTGGAATCGTGATAGAAGGATGACCACCAAAGTTAGCGATTGATAAGAAATCATCAATTAAATTAGTGTCAGCTAATCCTTGATTGTGATCTTCAATACTAGCTGCAAAATTACTTGCACCAAGACTGAATACAACATCGACATCTTTTTTGGATTGTTCAAAATGATCAACGATCATTCTTCGTGCTTTTTGCGCTTTTTTAAATAATGGTTCGTAGTTTTCAGCTAGCGTAATATAAGCTCCGATTGTAAATCTTCTTTTAATCTGATCACCTAGTAATTTGGTTCTGGCATTAATTACTTTTTGTTCGTAATTATCACCATCAACTTTTTCACCAAACGGAATACCTGTTAAGTTTGCATAACAACTATTAGCCTCTGAAAAACTTAAGATCTGATAAGTTGGTGAAACTGCTTTTAGTAATTCGATATCAAACTCAAGTTCAACAATCTCAAACTTATTAGTTTTATTTAAGAAATCAATAACCTTTTTTCATGCAGTTAAGATATCTTCATACATGTAAGGTTCAAGATTCTTATAATAACCTAATCTGATTTTTTTCTCGCCAAGATCTGGTTCTAATAAATGGTTTAATAAACCTTTAGAGCGTTTTTGGGAAGTGAAATCTTTAGGATCGAATTGGCTTAATGCGTCAGTAACGATCGCAACATCTGTAACATTTCTTGTAAAGATTGCCACATGATCCATAGATGGCGCATAAGGATATACTCCATATCTTGAGATTGATCCATAGGTTGGTTTAAATCCAACAATTCCAACTAAACTTGCTGGACGACGAACTGAATCACCTGTATCAGTAGCTACACTAAAAACGACTGAATTGTTTGCCACACTAATAGCACTTCCAGAAGAAGAACCTCCGGGTGCATATTTTTTAGAAATCGGGTGATGGGTATAACCAAACCCAGAATATAGACCTGTTCCACCAAGACCAAATTCGTCCATATTTACTTTAGCAACCATCAACGCATTTAAGCTTTCTAAGATCTTGTAAACGGTTGCATCATACGGAGGAGTATAATGTTCAAGAAATCTTGAACCACCAGTAGTAGTTATCCCTTTAGTCGAAATATTATCTTTCAAACTATAAGGAATGTAAGCTAACAATGAATTATTAGCCAAATTCTCATCAAAGTTTTTAACTTGCTCATTTACCCCTTGTTCATTTACATATAAATAAGCATTGGTTCAATGATACTTATGAATTAATTTAAGTGAATTATTAACTAACTGATCAGGAGTAATTTCTTTTTTTCTTAGTTGACTATTAAACTTTAAGATATCAGATTTCATAGTTATACTTTGACAAAGTCTCCTAAAGTTTCTTTAGCGGTTTTTTGGGCAATCTTCTGATCAGATTGATAAATCTCATTATCATCCCTTAGTTTGTTTGAACTATTCGAAATCGGATAGTTCATCGCTTTAACATCGTTCGTATCAAGCTTTTCAATCTGTTTAAAATTACTTAAAATATCTTCAAACTCAACTTGAAGTTTTTCAAGTTGATTATCATCTAATTCAAACATCATCAAACGTGATAGTCTTTTTAGATCATCTTTATTAATTTTCATCTCTCCCCCTTCTTTTCTAGTTGTTCAGTGTTTAACAAACAATGGTGTATTAAGATCCTCAGTCAATTCATCCTCATAGTTGTATTTCATGATTGGTTGGATGATCATGATGACTGGAAAGATCACAACAATATCAATCATGAATAATGCTGGGTTGGCAATCAATCTTACTGAGATTCATAATGCGTAAGGTTGACCTGTGATCTCCTTATCAAAGATTGGTAAGAAGAATAAGTTTACCAATACAGCATTAACTCCAGCTAACACAACTAATGAGCTTAGTGAAGAATATCAGTTTTGCTTGGCATCAATTGTAATAATATTCTTGTGGTTACAGTGAATCTGTCGTTTGTGCACAAACCCACTTAATGAATAAGCATTACTTGGTGTGGTTAGTTTATATATTAAAAAGGTTATTCAGATAAATGCGATGATGCCGATTCCAAACCCAAGAACGATTCAAGTAAATACTACTGATGATATTCTGGTTTGACTAACCCCTGGGATTGATAGATCAAACCCACCATTCATTCTGATCTGAGGCATGCTAGTGATTAAAAAGATCGTTAATAAGAAACTAGCAATTACTAACAAGCTTAAATAAACTGATAGTGAGAAGTTGCGATATTTGGAATATTTTGATGTTGTTAGTAATGATCGAATCATTCCTGCCAACATCCCTGTTAGGATCGCAACTACGAAATATCCATAGTGGAAAAAACCAGCTGAAAGCGTTACTGCTAATAGATCAATAATGATCCCTGAGATCATCCCGATAATTGGTCCAAATAATAAGCCTGAGATCTTAACTAAGATTGTTTCAATTGAAACTCTAGTACCTGGATAGACTCTGAATAAGATAGAAGCCAATCCACCCGTTATTGCACTAATTAATAAGATGATCGCTACTGCGATGGCTATAACCATCGCAACGTTAGTCATCCCGATTACGGAAAATCGGGGAATAGTGTAATAACGTTTCTTTCTAAATAGGTAATAATACAACTTCTTAGTTAAAGATAAAACAAGCACCAACCCAACAATGATTGCAAAAACAACCATAGCAAATGAACTTGATGGTTGGATAAATGATTCTTTCATAACGCTTTTTGTCTATTTGTTATTATAAATTACATTATTTATTATGTTTAATTCATTGTATGGGTTGTTGATTCTTAGATTTAAGCAACTCATTAATTAAATTAAAGTGGTTATTGTTGAAGAATTGTTTGGCACTAAAAAAGCTAGGATGAGCTGATTTTAGTACATGTTTTAAGTCGTAAGGTTCTAGAAACTCCTGGGCTTTCTTTCCTCATAGTACAAAGATCGGATCAATTTTTTCTTCAAGCAACTTAACAATTAAGAACTTAATCAATTCTTCCCAACCTAGATTTTGATCACTTAGTGGGTTTTGCTTTCTTACAGTTAAAATCGTATTGATCAACAAGACACCTTGATTTGCCCAATTTTTTAGAGAATAATCAAAATTATCAAGTTGTTGTTCATCTAACTTTAGGTTATTACTGAACTCCTTAATAATATTTCTTAACGACACTGGCGGTTTATTATTATCAACACCAAAAGCTAAGCCATTGGCTTTTTTAATATCAGCATAAGGATCTTGACCAATAATTACAACCTTAGTTTTTTGATAATCAAAAAAGTTGAAGGCATTAAAAATTAATTCCTTTTTAGGAATTAATTCATTATCTTCACTTCTAGTTTTAATCAATTGATCTAATCTAGAATAAATTGTTTTGTGCGTAACAAAAAATTGATTGATTAAATCTTTTCAATTAGTTTTAATCTCACTAATAAGTTGTTCTAACATTAGTTTTGGTTGTTAGTTGGTTGAGGTGTCGTTTCACCATTCATTCCGTTAGTTGATGGATTCATCGTCCCGCCATTTGTATTATCAGTTGGTTGGGGTTCCATCATGCCGTTCATACCATTAGATGCTGGAGGCATCATTTTACCGTTTGCATTACTATCTGATTGAGGGGACATACCATCCTTCATTTCATTCATTGAAGGAGACATCATCTCAGTCTTCATGTCAGTAGCTGATGAACTCATCAACGTCTTAATTTGAGGATCGTTGTTTGGTGGAACTAGATCGATCTTTGAATAATCTTCAACTTGAGTTAATTTATCAAAATATCAGTTGTAATATTTAGCTAAATTCGCACCAAATGCATTATTATCAACAACATCATTCTGATTAATAATTCTAAAGTGAGTGTTGCTTAATAAATTAAAGAATAAACCAGTATTTTGACGAATATTACTAATCTGATTAGTTAATGTATCAGCATTCATATCTTGAGTGTTGATATATTGATCAGCACTTAAAATCTTAGATAAATCAACTAATGAATCATTTCATTCTTGTTTAAAACCAATTCTTTGATCTTTTAAATTACCTGATTGATAAACTAAGTTATCAGGATTAGATAAGATTTTTAATGGAATAATGCTATCAATTGCAGTTGGTCTAATTACGTAATCAGCTGGATTGGTTGATAACATAGCATTAGTGGTATTACTAGCTCTTTGTTCAACGTTGTATCTTACAACTACACCTAAATCATTAAGCTTTAAATTAAATACTGGAGCAGTTAATTGATGTTTATAAATTGATTGGAACTTGTTGGCTAACGCTTGGAATCTTACATCACTAGTTGAAGTAATATAAGAATCTCTTGTAGGAGCCACATCACTATTTAATCCAACAATATAATAAGCAAATGAGATATTAACATTTGAAAGCACAAATAACTTAGTTAAATAATTTGAAGTATTTAACAAGTTATTTGCTTCAATCTCATTAGCTTTTAATTTGTAATCAACGTTGTAAGCACGTGGATCATAAATGCCGTTTTTAGCCGTTAATTCTGGAGTTAATTCTTTGAATTCAAATTTAATATCAATTGGCGTAAAGATATAATTATCTGTCTCGTTACCAGTTAATAATCCATTTGCCATTGATTCATAGAATGATCTAATCAAACCAGCTTGATTATTTTCAGTTGAAAATAAACTAGCTGCTCAGTTATCTAACTTATTAACTTCTAGATAGTTATACAAATTACTAGAATAATGAATTGCTGGTAAACTAATTGAATTTAAAAGTGTGATGAATGCTTGATCATAGAACAACTTAAATGTTAGATCAATTGAACTATCATTGTTATTAACAAAAGTTGGGGTGTCATTGCTATCATATGCTCCTACAGCATATGAAAAATTATTAAAGGTGTTGTTTGGATTAGCATTCATTCCTTGTTGAGGAGCAGGTTGTCTAATCTCATTTTGATTTCAACCTAAATAAACAACTTCCTTAGCCGAAGTTTTTGGATTTTGGGGATCTTTTAAGACATCTAAAAACTTCGCATAAGTCATGTTGTTACGTCTAAAGATAGCAGACGAACATGAACTTAATGCAACCGTACTAGCTAACACTAATGTTGGTATTAATAGGATTTTTTTCTTCATTATTAATTTTGATCCTCTAAGAATTTAGAATGCTCTTTATCAAAGACAAACTTAACTTGTCCAGTTGGTCCTGAACGGTTTTTAGCAATATGCATTACGACATCAATTTTGTTTTCCACTTCTTGGAAATCTTCTTCATTTTGTCGTTTATTAGGTGTTGAAGAATGAATGAAGATTACGATATCAGCATCTTGTTCAATACTTCCGCTTTCTCTTAAGTCAGATAAGATCGGAATTGAATCTGTTCCTTTACGTTCTTCAATTCTTCTAGACAATTGCGCAAGCGCAATTACTGGAACGTTATATTGTTTAGCAATTCGTTTTAAACTTCCAGAGATATAACCAATTGCTTCGTGTCTCGAACGATTTTTAGTACTATCTAGATCATCTGTACTGATTAATTGTAAGTAGTCAACAATAATTAATCGAGGTATTTTATTAATACTAGCTAGATAGTTTAAATCGTTATAAATTGTTTTGATTGATGTTTGGGGCGAAGAGTTAATGAATAAAGGTAATTGTTTTAATTCATTAATTCCCTTAGCAAAATTATGATAGTTTGTGTGACGTTTGATAAAAACTTCAAGTGCATTTGATAGTTTAAAACTAATAGTTGAATGCAAACTACCAAGTCTAGCTAAGATCTCATCTGCATTCATTTCAATTGAATAGAATAAACAGATTTCATCATCTTTGTTCGCATCAATATCTTCGTTTTCAGATTCTCTTTGCAGTTTTAATGATCTTAATTCGTTTGCTAAGTTATACAAGATGTTGATCGCAAAAGCAGTTTTACCACGTCCAGGACGTGCAGCTATTACTAACAAGTTACCTGGAACTAAACCACTTAAATATTTATCTAAACCAGGATAACCTGTTGAATAAATATTATTGTTCTTATTAATAACAAGGTTATTAATTTTTTCTAGAAAATTATCCGCAATTATATCGATCGAATCTAGATCGGTTTGAATCGAACGGTTAACGATTTCGTTAATCCGTTTTTCAAACTTATTTAATGGCACTAATGGACCATTAAGGTTTTTATTATCAAAGTTAACTTCTTGAGTGAAGTCATAAGATAGATAAAAAACTGATCTAAATTTACTGTGCTCAACTAATTGTTTTAAGTATTTAGCAAAGTTTTCTGGACTGATGTTTGAGTTCGCTCTAATATAAGAACAAGATTCATTTAATGAATCTAGTTCTTTATTTTCTAAAGTGAAGTTTTCATTAATCCAAGATTGAATACTATCAATAGAACCATCAGTTTCACCAAGATATAAATCTGTAGTTAAACACTTAAAGATGTAACGATTAATCCCAGTGAAATCAGAATCATCTAGAACTCTTCTAGCCATCTCATAACCTTGAATTCGATGAACAAGACAACTTAAAACTAGCAGTTCTAATCGATAACACTTATAGAAAAATAACTGATTTTTCTTATAAAGTTCACTTTGTGCTGGATTGAAATTAACGATATTTTCATTGTAAATATCGCTAATACTTTCAATTTCACTAGCAATAGCCAACTCTTCGTTGGTTATAATGTCAGAATCATCATCACTGTCGGATTCAATTTCATCATCTAATGATTGGTTAAATTGATTGATCAACATGTATTATTGTGCTTTAGATACTTTAACTAGAATTGTTGATTGAATCCCTTCAAAAATATTAATTTTTACTTGGTGTTCACCAATATCTAGCTTCATTTTGCTATCAAGCATATCTTTGGTAACAAAGATGTGTTTTTTACTTAAATCATCCACAATATGCTTGTAGCCAATTGTTCCAAACGCTTTATCTTCTTCGTTAGTACGAACGCTGTATTCTAAGACAACGCCTTCAAGTTGTTTAGCTAAATTTTTAGCTTCTAGAGCTAATAAATCATGTTGTTCGTTACGCTTAACAACTTTAAGATCTAAGCGTTTTTGTCCTCTTTCAGAATATGGTTCTGCTAACTTGTTTTTAAATAAATAGTTTTTTGCATAACCATCTGCTACATTAACTACGCTGTCGGCTTTACCTAAACTAGGTACATCTTTAAGTAAGATAACTTTCATACTATATCACCTCGTAGTTTAATTTTATTAAATTAATCTTTAACAAAAGGTAGCAAAGCCATAATTCTAGCTTTTTTGATCGCGTTAGAAACGTGTCTTTGGTGTAAGTTACAGTTACCTGATTGACGTCTAGAAACGATCTTAGCGTAAGAGTTTAGGTTCTTTCTTAAAGTGTTAACGTCTTTGTAATCAACTTTTAAGATTCCTTTAGCACAGAAGTGACAAAGTTTTCTTGAACGACTTTTGTAAAAAGTTTTTCTTTTAGCTCCATCTACAGAAGGCTTAGCATTAGTTTTTGTAGCTTCTTTCTTGTCGTCACTACTAATGTTGTTTGCTGGTTGTTTTGTAATATCACTCATGGTGTTTTATCCTTAATAAAAATGTTTTGATAATATTTCTTTATTTATTTTCGTTCATTCAAGTATCCATATCGATCGTCATATCATCATCGTCATCATCATCTAATAGACTATGATCTGGTTTGAAATTAGATGGTGTACTGAATTTAGCAAAATCTTTTGGTTCGATCTTTTGAATATCTTCAATATCGTAGTTTTCACGATAGCCTTTGATTTCAGTAGTCGCAGGTGGATCGAACGAGTCATCATTAGAGTAAGAATTATTGTAATTACCATATGAAGATGAACCCATTCGATTAAATCTGTTTTCTTTAGGTAATGATCGATATCCCGATTTATTGAATGATAACGGGATTTTTCTAATTCGATCGGTTACGATTGATAATCGTAAATATTCACGACCATTTTGACTTACCTGTAATTCAGATTTAAGATGACCTTCTATTGAAACCAGATCACCTTTTTCTAAACTGTTTAATGCATAATCAGCATTTTTGTTCCAAACATTAATGCTGAAATGATACGGTTCTCTTGGATACATTTGTTGAGAAAAATCTGCTTGATGAACTATTAACTTTAATTCGCAACCATAATTGTCGCGATAATCAATCTTAGATGGATCATCAGTTAATATTCCAATGAGAATTACTTTATTCATCGCTCTTTAATTAAGCTTGTTTTTCTACTTTTTGCTTGTTTTCTGGTTGTTTGTTAGAAGCAGGTTTTCTTGTTAAATTAACTTTTCTTAAAACAGGAATCTTTTGTTCTGGTAAATCTTCACCAAATTTTTCTCTTAAGATCCAAACTTCTCTAGCTCCAGCTTTTTCAACTTTAGAGTTACGTTTGCTTCCTTTAATTTGGAAGTAACCGTTCTCTTGAACTTGTTTCATGATATCGTTGTATCTTGCTTGTTTTTGTTTAGAAAGCGCAACTTTTTTAGCATTTTGGCTAGCTCTGTAACCAAATTCTTTTTCAGTGTTAAGAATTAATGTTCTTAAAACATCATTTCTAATACCAGCTAAACGCTTGTATTCGTGAACAGATTTACCATCACTAGTTAAAAATAAATTAAAGTAGTGAGCTGTTACTTCTTTTTTAATAGGGTATTCTAAAGTTTTTTGCCCTAAGTATTCTTCTGTGATTTCAGTTTTACCAAACACAGCTTTTAATTCATCATTTACAGACTGTGCTTGATTTTGGTTAAGCTGACCGCTTACCATTAGCATGATTTCATATTTTGCCATTTGTTATTTTAATCCTTGGGTATGAAAATTTCGACTTATTTATTTTCTGATTAATTAATTAAATTTTAATTACATTAGACAAAGCAAATATGTCTTGTATATTTTACCATTTTTATCTAATTTCAGAACCGCTAAAAGTTTTTTATAAAATTATTTAAGATTAAATAACAAAGATTAATTATGAAGAAATTAACATTGCTGGAAACGGAATTAGCCATCAAATATATAAAGGATCTGTTTCAAAATGCATTATCAAATGAACTAAATCTTATAAGAGTGAGTGCTCCTTTAATTGTGTCTCCTAACTCAGGATTAAATGATAATCTAAACGGCTGAGAAGCTCCAGTTTCATTCACATCAAAAACTAATGGCGTTAGTTCCCAAGTTGTGCAATCTTTAGCAAAATGAAAAAGATATTCAGTTGCTAGATATGAAATCCCTCTTTATCAAGGTTTATATGCTGATATGAATGCAATTAGAATGGATGAAAACCTTGATGAAACGCATTCGATGTATGTCGATCAATGAGATTGAGAATTAAGAATAAATGAAAGTGATCGTAATGTCGAATTCCTAAAAAATACCGTTAATAAAGTTTACAAAGTTCTTAAAGATGCACAACAAAAAGTTAACGAAAAGTACGGTATTTTTGAGCAAAATGATTTGTTACCTGAACAAATTCATTTTATAACTACTCAAGAATTATTAGATCTTTATCCAGATAAAAATCCATCTGAAAGAGAACAACTTATATGTGAAAAATACAGAGCAGTATTTTTAATGCAAATAGGTAAGAAACTGTCGAATAATCAGGTTCATGATGGTAGATCTCCAGACTATGATGATTGGTCTCTAAACGGTGATATCTTAGTTTATAACCCTAGATCTAAACAAGCATTAGAATTATCTTCAATGGGAATTCGTGTAAATAAAGAAGTTTTACTTAAACAATTAGAAGAATCTAATCAAAATCAACGTTTGGAATTAATGTTCCATAAGAAATTAGTTAATGGCGAACTGCACCAAACGATCGGCGGTGGAATTGGTCAATCTAGATTATGTTACTTCTTCTTACAAAAAGATCACATAGGTGAAGTTCAAGTTTCAAATTGAAGCGATGAAATTATTGCTGAAGCTAAAGCAAAAGGTATCAAATTACTTTAATAGATTCTTACTAAATCTTCGCTAAAGAATCGCCCGGTTAAAGACTCCTTAGACTGATCAGTCTTAGGAGTTTTTTTAATATTAAATCACTCGAATTTACCGTCGATTTCTTTTTCTATAGCCGTTAATTTTATTACAAATCCTAGTGTATCTCTAGTTGATGCTTGATATGTTGTAGCACCTACACCAAATACTATATTATTAGATGCATATTTTTGTTTTTCAAGTTCAGCTAAAATCATTTCACTTCTTGTTAAAGTTATGGCATCACCATATATGATTCCCACTTTTTTATTAAGCTCTTTATAGCCTTTAGAATTTACTTTACTACCGAAATGGTGATCTAAATAATGAATTGTTCCTCACGTAGATTTATCTTCAGGATCGTAATTCTTACCACATATAACTTCGATAGGATCTCCACTGTCAGGTCGTACGACTAGTTTTCCATTTCTAGAAAGGATTTTATCTTTAAATGTTGGTAAGATGTTATCTAAAACATTTCAAATATCTCATGAATCGATAACTAAAGATAATATCCCTTCTTTAAATTGATTTAATAATCTTTCGTAAGTTTCAGCTTCATGATCTATTCCATCAGCACACATCACGCTGTGTTCAGAAGCTATTACAGATACTGCATTATCTCCACCTAGGATCGAGTCGCTTCCATTAAAATATTGAAGATGCGCATTTGCAGAATATATTGATGATTTAAATGAACTCATTCCACGCATCGAAAAATCGTGGCATTGATAATTTAAAAATTCAATAGAATCTGTCGTTTTTACCGCGTATTTTTTACATAAGTCGTAAAACTCTCGAGCAATTGTCAACGATGTTTGATATTGTCAAATGTTCTGTAAAAGTATTGTTTCAAAATAATTAATTAATCAAACGTGTTTTTTATCGATTCCTTGTTCACCGTAGATAGTTAGTAACGGTTCATTGAATTTAATGTATTGATCAGATTTTCTAACTGAAATAACTAAAGGTAATCTATTGTTCTTATTAGCGTATTCAGCCATATCTATTAGTGCATTGGTAAAATCATCGCTAAATTCCTTATTACCAAATACAGAAAACAATTTGTTTTCAACTAATTTTCTTATTTCACCATCTTTTTCGTTGTGTAATTCTATTAACGAATATACAAAACGATCCATGATATCGCATACAACTTTAGTTGTTAATTCTGCGTTCCATGCATGAGTTGTAATATTTTCTAGAGATGTTTTTCTTGCTGTTAGTGTTGAGAATAGATTAGTAGTATTTTCTGGATACATTAATCTATGACACAATTTATAAGCGTCAACTGGTATTAAGTTGATTAAATGCTCGTTAATTTCATCAGAAACTAACACGCGTTTTTGGTGTTTAGACATATCAAATTTAATCTGTTATTATTATTATAATAAGTTTGATTTTTATGGGCAAAACGATCAAAGGTGTTGATCTTAATCATTTAAAGGTCATTAAAAAAATTAACAAAAACGCCGAAATAAATTTGATTTTTTGTCATGGGATTACTGCTGAACCTGGATTACATTATAAGATCGTTAAACAGATAAAAAATGTTAATCATTATAGCTTAGCTTTTCCTGCTCATTTTGAAACAGAAGAAAAGTTCAAGTTCAAGCATTTAAATCTAGAGTATTTTTCAAAATTATTAGTTACTTTTTTTAGAGAAAACTCAGATTTAAAAAACATTGTATTAATAGGACACTCCATGGGGTGTGCTGTTATTATGATGGCTCTTCACCTTATGAACAAAGAAGAACGAACTAGAATTAAGCAAATTCTTTTAGGTGCTCCACTTACAATAAATACCGCTTTTACCGCATTAAACTTCACAAAATACTTAACTGCTGATGCATATAAAGCGGATGAAAAAATGATCAAAAGAATATTTAAGGATCTATTTTATAAACCCGATAAATTCATTAAAGAATTTGATAAATGATTTGATTTGGATTTCTATAAAAAAAATCAAAATAATCAAAAGAAATTAGCCATATCAATCATGACACCAATAACAGTTAAAAACATCTTACAAGCATATCATTCTTTTAAAGAATATGAGAAGGTGACGTTTATAACTGCTGATAAGGACACTCTAGTCCCTTTTAGAATAACTAGAGCTTATGTAAAACTCTACTTTAAAGATGCTAAGCATATGGAGATTAAAAAAGCAGGTCATTGCTTTTATCTTGAACGCAAAAAAGAATACATTGAAATCTTAAGAGGAATTATTAAAAGTGCAAAAGAAACTATATAACTATATCTCTAATCTTAAAGAGATTTTATCTGAAATCAATTTAGAAAAATTGATTAATAACTATAACGTAATATTTGAAAACTCAACTCATACTAGAATTATGTATGACGATGATGATTATGAAGAAATTGACTTCTTTGAAAAAAGCATTGAAGGAGAACTTGATTACACCAAAAAGAAGTTAATTCAAGAAGTTAATGATCATATCGAAGATGTATTAAAAACTAAGTTTGATGACGATAAAAAATTAGCGGTATTGCATGATCAATTTTTTAATTTGACTCAAGCAATAGCGCTAAC
Source organism: Mycoplasma tullyi (assembly GCF_014068355.1). Lineage (NCBI taxonomy): Bacteria > Bacillati > Mycoplasmatota > Mollicutes > Mycoplasmatales > Mycoplasmataceae > Mycoplasma > Mycoplasma tullyi. The sequence continues at coordinate 777,309 of NZ_CP059674.1, forward strand.
TAAAAATATTAGCATTAAGCGATTAAATAAGTTATTAGAGAGCGAATAATTCAATCGCATCAGCAACTACATCAGATGCTTTGACATCAAGCACATTAGTTGCATTATTTTGCACTTCTTTGTGTGATGATTCTAACGTTACACTTACCCCTGTTACTTTAAACATCGGGATATCATTAAATGAATCTCCAATACTTAGTGTTTTAGTTAAATCCTTTTTAAGAATTTTATTTAATTCTAAGATTGCATTACCTTTGTTACAATCTGCAGAATTTAATTCAAACGACATTGGTGAAGTGACAACACAGTCATTTGCATCAATTTTGGTTAATTTAATGAATTTAGCTAAGTAATCGGTAATGTCTTCATTCATTGAACTTTTCTTGTAGAAGAAGATCAATTTAATCAGATCATCACGCTCATTTAAATCAGTAATATTGATGTAATTATTTGATGAAAATGAACCTTCATAAGATGTAAGCTCTTTTACAAGACTTTGATTAGGTTCTCCGTTTGGATCATAGAGATAGATATTGTTATTAATGTCATAAGACAATAATAAGAAATCTTGACTCATCTCTTTGAATTCATCAAAGCGTTTCATTACAGCTGATTTAACTTTTTTAGTTAAATAGCTGTTTTGAATAATCTTGTCTTCTTGAATATCATAGATCACTGCACCATTGCAAGCAATTGCATAACGAATCATTCCGCCAAGATTATATTTCTTAACGATATTAACTAGATCTGATTGTTTACGTCCAGTAGCAATCGTAAAGGTAATATCTCTAGCAGCTAGTTTTTCAATCGCATTGATTGCTGCAGGTTCTATGATATGTTGATTATTTTCAAAACGAATAAGCGTGCCATCTAGATCGCTGATGACTCATTCTATATTGTTTCTCATTTTATTAAGCTACAGCTTGACAAGCAGTAATGATAGCTACTGAGTAAATTTCGTGAGCATTAGCACCACGACTTAGATCGTTTACTGGTTTAGCTAATCCAGTTAATGATGGACCGATTGCGTCATATCCACCTAAACGTTGAGCAATCTTGTAACCAATATTACCAGCGTCGATATTAGGGAAGATGAATACATTTGCACCTTTTTCTCAGTCTAATGAAGGCGCTTTTTGTTTTCTTACTTCTTCAACATAAGCTGCATCAAATTGCATTGGGCCTGAAACTGAAGCTAATTTACCAACTTCTGATTCTTGTACTAATCTAGTTGCCTCTTTAACTTTATCTACAGATTCACCTGCACCTGAGTTGAATGTTGAATAGCTTAACATTGCTAAATTGATCTTTTCAATGTTTAAAACATCTTTAGCAAACTTAATTGTTGATTTAGCCACTTCAGCTAATTCTTCAGCTGTTGGGTATACATTAATTGCACAGTCAGCAAAGATTAAACGTTCTTGGTCTTTTTCAAGAACCATTACTGAAGAAACAAGTTTAGCATGTTCTGAAGTTTTAATGATTTGTAAAGCTGGTTTAAGCGTGTCTTTAGTTGTGTATTCTTTACCACACACTTCACCATCAACTTCATCAAGTTTTACTAATAAAGAAGCTAACACATTAGGTTTTTTCACTTCTTGATTAGCTACTTCTAATGTCATTCCTTTCTTTTCACGTAATTTAAATAAGTATGTTGCATACTTAGATAAATCCATTTTTTCAATTACGTAACGTTTGATTCTTGGATCAAAATCAGCGGGAATTTCATCAACTGTTCTAAACATTAGAACTGGTTTAACTAGTTTTTCAGCAAGTAGTTGTTTAGCAGCTTGTTGTACGTAAGCGTTTCATCCTTCTACTAAAAGGATTTGTGGAACTTTTTTAGAATTCTTGATTCTATTCTTTAATTCTTCTATTAATGTACTCATATTTTCACCATTGCTAAATTATAAAAAAATTAATTTTTTTCGTAATTTACTTTAGCTATTTTAGCTAAAGATATGTCTTGATAAAAATTCATGTAAGTAGCATTTAAATCAATCGTATTGTTCTTGTTTAAAAAACCCTTCTTATGAGCATATTGCTCAATAAAGTCGTGAAATTGTTCAGGGATTATTTCCTGATCAGATCATTCAACAAGTTGCTTATGATAATGCTTATTTAAATAGTGATAAGCAAAGCTTAACACTTCTTGCATCGGTATGACTTCGAGATTAATCACGTTTAACAAACTTAGTTTAGCACCTAAAGTGAAATCATCGATTCTCTTATACAACACTCCTGGAGTATCGTATAAGGTGAAATTTTTATTCAACTTAACAAAAGTTTGTCGTTTGGTTACCCCGGCTTTGTTTTCAACTTTATTATGATTCTTTTTAATTAATTTATTAATTAAAGACGATTTACCAATATTAGGCAAACCAATAACCATAATGTTGAAATGAGGCGTAACAAGACCTTTGGCTTGTAATCGCTTAATCTTATCACTAAGGATCTGGTGCAATTTATTTAATAAAAAATTGCTGAACTGATGATTTTTAATGTTGGTAACAATCGTATCAGAATCATACGTATAACTTAAATCAGCTAAATCTGATTTAAGCGCAACATTAATGATCTTTTTTTGATTAAAGATTCCTAATAAATCAGGATTCGAAGTTAAATTAATTGCCCTAGCATCTAAGACTTGGATCACTAAATCAATATGTTTTTTGACTTTATTGATATCATCCAAGGTCTTTTTCATATGACCTGGGAATCAATTAATTTTGGAATGGTTCATTCTAATTATTAATTATTCTTCAGTGATATAGATATAACCATCAATTCCCTTGATCTGACTGATTGTAATCAAACAGTCCTTATCAACTGATCTAATTAAACGAATAATTCTAGGGATTTCAACGAACAAGGTTGTTGTTGTAATCATTTCACGCTCAGTTCTTTGGAATCCACCAGTAATCTTAGAGATCGACATCGTGTGCGAGTGATGATCAGATAATAAAGTTTGTCTGATCTTTTCACAATCTGATGAATAGATCTCAACTTTAGCCATCTTATATCTAGGGAATAGTGCATCTAAGAAAGCAGATACCACCATCGCTGAAACAATCGAACCAATGAAGTTTGGTGAGAACAGTAATGAAACATTTCAAGATAAATCCTTGAAATGAATGTTTGAATTTGGAATCATGATCTCTTGTGGAATCTCACGTAAAACTACAGAAGCTGGAACATACGAACCAATCGTAACTGAAACTAATAGTGTCAAGATGTTCGTATAAAAGATGATTGATGCAATCGATCTTCTTTTTGTTTTAGCAACATATTGAGAGATGAAATCCATCCCTCCACTAGATGAACCAATTACGAATAAAACCGTATAAACTAATGAAGATAATGCTCCAGCGATACTTGCATATAAGAATAACGAGATAATCTTATTTACTTCGCTATTGTTTTCTCAAATTAATGGAATATAAGCGATCTTTTGTGCAAGATCGGTAAACTTACCATCAGGGGTAAAAAACAGACTATAGATTTGAGGGTTGGTATCTTTGAACTTTGTTGCTTCAAAGATGATTGTACTGTTTTCAGTGGTGTTAATCGTAAATAAACCTACGTTTTGCACCCCAGGAATCAACCCGATTAAAAACCCAACAACATTCGCCATAACAACATAAACTGTTGTTAAGATTGAGAACCTTTTCCCAACTTTGAAATAAGCAAAAATGATCAACGGAATGTTGATCACAATATACAATATCCAGAACGTCAGATCAAAGATCAGCGTTTTTGGTAGATTTGCAGGTAAGAAAACAAAAAGCGTTCTCGCTAACCCTTGGGTTATCGAAGAAACACCTAAATTATACAAACCTGAGTTACGAATGAAAAATAAACTGATAGCACCTTGAAATACTGAGATTAACGCAATCAAAGCGATACGAATCCACAGTTTTTTAGGGCCATATAAACCAACAAAAATTAGTAATGAAGTTCGTAGTCTTGTTCTTGTTACGGTAATTTCATTAAGTGATTCACTAAACTTTGCTAGTTTATCTTTTGAGTTTCTTAAGGACATAAAATAACTCTGATTAAATTAAAAGTTAACTACTTAGTATTAACAACTTTTTCTTTAATACGAGCAGATTTACCTGAACGTTGTCTCATGTATGAGATATAAGCTCTTCTAACTTTACCTTTTCTTTTAAGTTCGATCTCAATATTTGGGTTGTGAACGTGGAAGTTCTTTTCAACACCCACACCACTAGATTCTTTACGAACGATGAAAGTTTCAGATAAACCTGAACCTTTTCTTCTTAAAACTAAACCGTCGAATTTTTGAATTCTGGTTCTTTTTTCATCAGCAATCTTAATTGATACTGAAACTGTATCACCAACTTGGAAGTTAGGTACAGATTTTTTTAATTGTAGGTTATTAACGTGGTTAATAATATTTTGTTTGTTTAACTTATTCATATTGCTACTTAAGATTTGATTTGTATTTAAGATACAGATCTGGTCGTTTAGTCTTTGTATTATTAATTGCTTCTTGTTGATTGAATGCTGCAATCGCTTGGTGATTGCCACTTAATAAAACATCAGGAACTTTATAACCTTCAAAATCATAAGGTTTAGTGTACATTGGGTAATCTAAGAGGTAATTATTAAATGATTCGTTTGATAAACTATCCTTATTAATTACATTAGGTAACAACCTAACGATGCTATCTACCACAATTAGTGCAGCTAACTCTCCACCAGTAATTACGAAATCACCAACAGAGAATGCACCATCAACATAGTGATAAATGCGTTCGTCAAACCCTTCGTACCGTCCTGCGATCAAAATTAGATCGTTATCAGATTGAGATAAAGCAACTGCTTTATTTTGATCATATACTTTACCTTGAGGTGAGAGCAAATAAGTTCTAATTTTGTTGGGGTCTTTAAATTTATTTTGTTTGATATCTCTTAAACAGTTTACTAATGGTTCAACTTTTAATAGCATTCCAGCAGATCCACCATAGATTGTGTCATCTACAGTTTTATGCTTATCATTAGCATACTGTCTAAAATTAATTACTTCTAGTTCAACAGCTTTTTTATCAAGAGCGTTTTTGATGATTGAAAAATCATAATAAGATCTGACAAAATCATCAAATAACGTTAATATAACAATTTTCATTTACGAATACTAAGCTTTTTTAGAAGCTGCGTATTGTTTTCAGATACCTTCTTTTGAAAGAATAGATTTAACGGTATCAGTTGGTTGAGCACCTTTTTTTAATCATTCGATTGCAAGTGCACCATTTAGTTTGTTAGTACCGTTAATTGGGTCAATATGACCAATTAATTCGATATAACTACCGTCTCTTTTAACTCTAGAGTCAACCACTACCATACGATATGATGGTAACTTGTGACGACCTAGACGCATTAGTCTAATTTTTACCAAGTTATTTGTCCTTAAAATTTTGTAACTGAAATATTATAACATATCGTTAAGTAAAATTACTTAACTGATTGTTCAGTGCTAGCAGCAGGTTTAGTTGGTTTAACTTCCACTTTTGGAGTAGCAGGTTTTTCTGCTTTTTTAGTTTTTTTAACAGTTTTAACAGTGAATTTTGGCACCTTGTCAACAAACTGTAAGATTGCCATTTCAGTAGCATCACCCATTCTAGCACCTAGTTTAATTACTCTAGTATAACCACCGTGACGGTCTTTAAATACAGGAGCAACTTTGCTAAATAAGTGAGCTACTAATTGATCAGCGGTTCCTACTTGTGTATTTAATAGTTTTGCTTTAGCTCTTCTTCTATTAGCAACTGTGTTGTCCTTAGCACTTGTAATTAATCTTTCTAAGTGTTTTTGGGTTTCTTTTGCTTTAGTTAAAGTTGTTCTGATTTCGTTATAACTTAAGCAATCACTAAGTTGTTGACGAATGATCATCAAACGAGTTGATGTAGTTTTACCTTTTTTATTAATGTATGACATAGCTTAATTAGTTATTCTTAAGTTTTAAATCGTACAGTTCGCTAAGTTTTTTATTAATTTCACGAACTGACTTCTTTCCTAGATTACGAATGTTTTCAATTTCAGATTTTGAACGTGTAACAAGTTCTTCAACTGTTTGAATTCCATGTCTTTTTAGACAGTTATAAGAACGAACAGTTAGATCTAATTGTTCAATTGGAATTGATAACTTCTTGTTTTTTTCTTCAACATTTTTTTCATTAAGCACTTGAATATCGTGTAATGATCGATTAATGTCGATTAATGGTTTTAAGTGATCAGATAAAATCTTAGAAGCAATCGCGATTGCATCACCTGATTTGATTAGACCATTAGTTCCCACTTCAATAATTAATTTATCAGTAATCACATCTGAAGTTTCTTCTTCAACGTGATAACCTACTTTAATGATTGGGTTGAAGTTTGAATCAATCGGAATGATTGATAATGAACCGATTTCTGAACGGTTTTCAGCTGCAGTTTTAAATCCACGACCTCTAGTTACATAGATATCGATAGCTACTTCAGCATCTTCAGATAAAGTACAGATTTCTAAATCTTTATTGAATACTTCAAAACCTAGTGGACATTCAATATCACCAGCTCTAATGATTCCAGCTTTGTTAGCACGGATTGTCATTACTGGTCATTTTTCAATTGGAGTTTCAGCTAGTGTTTCATCAGTGATCATATTATCACTAATTCAAACAACTAGGTTTTTAATATTTAAGATGATTTGAGTAACGTCTTCTTTAACACCAGGAATAAACCCAAATTCATGTGAAATGCCTTTGATTTTTAAAGCAAACACAGATGAACCAGGAAGATGGCTTAACATTACTCTTCTAAGTGCATTACCTAGGGTGATTCCAAACCCTTTTTCTAATGGTTTAACGATGTATTTACCATAGTTCTTGTCGTTATCTTCTTTAATAACGTTAATGTTGTATCGCAAAAATTGTTGCATGTATTGCTCCTGGATAATTAACGAGGTTTTTTGGGAGGACGACAACCGTTATGTGGAATCGGTGTTACATCGTGAATTTCAGTAATCGTTAAACCACAAGCAGCTAATGATCTGATTGCAGTTTCTTTACCACGACCAACACCATTAACATAAATCTTAATGGTTGATAATCCCATTGCCATAGCTTCTTTAGCAGCTTTTTCAGCAGCTACACCCGCTGAGTAAGGTGTTTTTTTCTTAGCACCTTTGTACCCAATTGCTCCTGAAGATGATCAAGTTATAGCATTACCATTAACGTCGGTAATTGTGATAATTGAGTTATTTGAAGTTGCGTGAATGTGTGCAATACCATTGCTGGCAACTGTTTTTTTCTTCTTAGCCATATTTTCTTATTACTTACTTTCGATTTTCTTGTTAGCAACGGTTTTTCTTGGACCCTTACGAGTTCTTGCGTTTGATTTGGTTCTTTGACCTCTTACAGGTAAACCTCTTCTGTGACGTAGTCCAGCGTATGAACCTACTTCCATTAAACGTTTAATGTTTAATGCAACATCACGTCTTAAGTCCCCTTCAAGTACATAAGTACTAGCAACTGAACGAATTAAAGCTAATTCTTCGTCAGTTAAGTCTTTTACTCTTTTGTCGAAGTCAATCTTTGCTTTTCTTAAAATTTCTTGAGCACGAGGTTTTCCAATTCCATAAATATATGTTAATGAAATTTCAACGCGCTTATTATTTGGGATGTCAATACCTAAAATACGAGCCATATTCTATCCTTGTCTTTGCTTGTGCTTAGGGGTTTTGCAGATAACTCTTACAACCCTTTGGCGTCTAATAACTTTGCAATCCTTGCAAATTGGTTTTACTGATGATCTTACTTTCATTGTTTATTGTTGATTAATGACGATAAATAATTCGTCCTTTTGTTAAATCATAAGGACTGAATTCTACTTCCACACTATCACCTGGTAAGATACGGATCTTATGCATTCGGATCTTACCTGATACGTGTGCTTCAATTAAAAGATTATTTTCTAGTAATACTTTAAATTTATCACCTTTGATAATCTCTTTCACAACACCTTTAATACTGAGGTTTGTTTCTTTCATTTATAGTTTTTGTTTAATTATTTTTTAGAAATTTAGCTATTTAAATAAGTGTGTAATTTTTATTTGGATATGGATAAACAATCGTTAAAAAATTGTTCAAACACGTTCAAATACATCAGAATTAAATCTTATATTGATGAAGATAATCAATATTTAAACAGCCACTATCTATTTTATCATAAAATCCCTCTTTTATAGCAATAAAAATAGTCTAGAAGCAGATCTAGACTAAAAATATTTTTAGAGACTTTTTTTATGAAAACAGTTTATGAAATGCAACTTGAGAACTGAATAGAATCCGACCAACAATTTTTAAGTTATAAATTTGCTTTAATGGGTTTAACTTGTCTTGCTGGGTTTTAATTGTTTCACCGTTATATGTAACAGGTGTATATCGTGTTAGTGTATTAATATACTCCATAGAAAGGAGGTAATCCACCCCCACGTTCTCGTAGGGGTACCTTGTTACGACTTAACTCCAATCACCGGCCCTACCCTAGACATGCGCTTCCTTGCGGTTAGCAACACGGTTTTAGATATTACCAGCTCTCATAGTTTGACGGGCGGTGTGTACAAGACCCGAGAACGTATTCACCGCGACATGGCTGATTCGCGATTACTAGTGATTCCGACTTCATGAGGGCGAATTGCAGCCCTCAATCCGAACTGAGACCAACTTTACAGATTAGCTCCACCTTACGGATTTGCAACTGTTTGTATTGGCCATTGTAGCACGTTTGCAGCCCTAGACATAAGGGGCATGATGATTTGACGTCATCCCCACCTTCCTCCAACTTACGTTGGCAGTCTCGTTAGACAAAGTAACTAACGATAAGGGTTGCGCTCGTTGCGGGACTTAACCCAACATCTCACGACACGAGCTGACGACAACCATGCACCACCTGTCATTGGGTTAACCTCCACTATATTTCTATAGCTTCGCCCAAGATGTCAAGTCTAGGTAAGGTTTTTCGTGTACCGTCGAATTAAGCAACATGCTCCACCACTTGTGCGGGTCCCCGTCAATTCCGTTTGAGTTTCATTCTTGCGAATGTACTACTCAGGCAGGATGTTTAATGTGTTAACTGCAGCACCGAAGTATTCGCTCCGACACTTAACATCCATCGTTTACAGTGTGGACTACTAGGGTATCTAATCCTATTTGCTCCCCACACTTTCAAGCCTAAGCGTCAGTATTGGCCCAAGTCCTCGCCTTCGCCTCTGGTGTTCTTCCATATATCTACGCATTTCACCGCTCCACATGGAGTTCCAGGACTCTCTACCAAACTCTAGACTAGAAGTTTCCAATGCATACAATCGTTAAGCAATTGCTTTTAACACCAGACTTTCTAATCCGCCTGCGCTTGTTTTACGCCCAATAAATCCGGATAACGCTTGCAACCTATGTATTACCGCGACTGCTGGCACATAGTTAGTCGTTACTTATTCAAATGGTACAGTCAAATTAATAGCTTTCCACTCTATTAACTGTTCTTCCCAAATAAAAGAACTTTACAATCTAAAAAGACCTTCATCGTTCACGCGGCATTGCTCCATCAGACTTTCGTCCATTGTGAAAAATTCCCTACTGCTGCCTCCCGTAGGAGTATGGGCCGTGTCTCAGTCCCATTGTGGTTATTCTACCTCTCAGCATAACTACACGTCATCGCCTTGGTGGGCCATTACCCTCACCAACTAGCTGATATGCCGCACCCTCATCTTATAGCGAAGCAGTTGCTCCTTTAAAGTTATTCTCATGCGATAGGTAACTTGTTATGCGGTATTAGCTAATCTTTCGACTAGTTATCCCCCACTATAAGGCAGATTGGATACGTGTTACTCACCCGTTCGCCTCTAATGTATTGCTACATCCGATCGACTTGCATGTATTAGGCATGCCGCCAGCGTTAATCCTGAGCCAGGATCAAACTCTCAGAAAATGACAGATTCTATTCAGTTTTCAAGAAGCATTTCTCGGTGCCACGCAATCAGTAATGAACCTACACACATTTAGTTCATTAAAGTTGATCAAGAAGCCAACTTTTATTTGGTGACAACCGCAAATTATTTTAACACAGAAAATTAATTTGAAAAAAATTATTTCAACATTTCTTTTAATTCGTTCTTAGGAATGAATCCAATTCTCTTGTCAGTCATATTTCCATCTTGGAAGAAAATAACAGTTGGAATTGATCTAATTTCGAATTCTGCAGATAGTTCAGCTGCTTGGTCTACGTTTACTTTAACAAAAGTTCATTCTTGGTTATCTTGAGAAACTTCTTCAAAGATTGGACCTAAGATTTTACAAGGACCACATCAGTCAGCGTAAAAGTCAACAACAACTTTTTTGTTACTGCTTAATAATTGTTCTAATTCTGCTTTGTTACTTATATGTTTCATTATTCTTAAAATTTACTAAAAAATTGTGTTTCCACCCTATAACTATAATTTAAAAGCTAAATTATTGTTGAATCTCGAATGATTCTTTCTTTTTCAGAATCAAGACTCTTGGTGTATTTACATTTAGGGAAGTTTGAACAACCTAAGAAGGTGCTATCTTTATTTCGTCCCTTTTTCTTAGACACTCTACGAACAAGTTTTGCATGACATAACTCACACTCAACACCTTCTTCATAAACGATCACTTTAGGTTTTTTCTCAGACTTCTCAATGAATTTACATTTAGGGAAATTTGAACACCCTACAAAAGGACCATATCTTCCTTCACGTCTTACAAGTTGTGAACTACAGTTAGGACAGTTTTTGCCTTCAATGTATTCAATCTTTTTAACGATGTTGTTTTTAGCTTCGTTTAAAACTTCAGAAAAATCATTTCAGAATGCTTGAAGATAACTTACATCATTAACAGTTCCTTGAGCAATCTCATCCAAAGTTGATTCCATATTTTTGGTGAACTCTTTGTTGATGATCGTTGGGAAATTCTTATCTAGTTCAAAAGCTAACTTTTGACCTAGATCGGTAGTTTTATAATACCGACCGTTTAATAATTCGGCATAATTTCTCTTTAAAACGATATCAAGAATTGTTGAATACGTACTAGGACGACCAATCCCTTCAGTTTCAAGCGCCTCAATTAAAGTAGCTTGAGTAAATCTTGCTGGCGGTTTTGTTTGGTGTTCGTTAATTAAAACATCTTTTGATTCAAATTCTTTGTCAATCGCAAAGTGATTTAAATTAAGTTTTCTTAGATGATCCTTATCATCGTAATGGGTATAAATCTTTTTATAACCATCAAACTTTAAGGTGTTGTTTACTGCATAGAACTTATTGTTGTTATTGATAAAACGAATATTAACATGTTCATAGATTGCTGCAGCCATATAATGAGCTACAGTTCTAGTTCAGATGAGTTTGTATAAACTGTATTGATCAGCACTAATCTTACCTTTAACAGAATCTGGAGTAATGGTGATGTCAATTGGGTGGATCGCTTCGTGAGCATCTTGCACCTTAGCTTTTTGTTTTTTAGATGTTTTACCTTCACCATTTAATTGGGATTCTGTAGCTAAATATTCTTTACCATAAGTTTTAGAAACAAAATCTAAAACAGTCTTACCATATTCTGGACTAAGACGAGTACTATCTGTTCTTGGATAAGAGATTAAAGCGATTTGTTCATCATCAATTGTTACTCCTTCGTATAACTCTTGAGCTACAGAAGTGATCTTCATCGATCTTCACTTCAATTTGTTGATTGCGTCTTGTTGTAAAGTTGATGTTTTATAAACTTCTTTGGGATAAGAATTTTTAAGTTTAGGCGTATCAATCGCATAAACACGATATTTATCAGATAAGTGTTGCTTAACTAATTCAGCATCTTCTTTGGTGTTGAAGTCAATTCCACTGACTTCTTCAAGTTCTTTGAATCCTAACTTATCCTTAAGTTTGTCATCGATTTTACGCAACATTAGTTCGGTGCCATCTTCTAGAATAACATCTAAAGTTCATCAGTATCGTGGTACAAACTTGTTAATTAATTCTTCGCGTTCAGTAATAAACTTAAGCGCAATTGATTGTACTCTACCAGCTGAATCAGCATTAATCTTTGATTTCATCAAACTTGATAGTTTAAACCCAATTAAACGATCAAGTCTTCTTCTGGTAATTTGTGAGCTAACTCAATCCTTTTGAATCTCTCTAGGATTGGCAATCGCGTTTTTTACTGCTTTTTCACTAATTTCATTAAAGATAATCCGTTTACACTTATCAACGTCAACACCTTTTTGTTTTAAGACGTCATAAACGTGTCAAGAGATCGCTTCACCTTCACGATCAGGGTCGGTTGCTAGATAAATTTCATCAGCTTTTTTAGCTTTATCTACCAATTCGTCAATAATCTCTTTTTTGTTCTTAACAGCTTTCTTAGTTGTTTTAGCTTTTTTGCTAGCACTTGCTCCCTTAGCTGGCTTCTTATCTTGAATGATCTCTCATTTGGGAACAAAATCTTCGGTGTTAAATCCTAAGGTGTATTTAGGTAAATCACGAATATGACCAACTGTTGCAACAATTTCATAGTCGTCAGGTAAATACTTCTTGATCGTTTTAACCTTGTTAGGTGACTCGATCACTAAAATTTTTGAGCTATGATTCGTCATGGATTATCCTTTTTTATTATTAGTAGCAATACTTTAATTATTTTAATCTTAAAAACAAGAAAGCAAGTAAATAGCTTTATTTATATATGTATATATAAAGATATGTCGAATTTATTAAAAAGAAGGAAATTTATTAACTAAAAGATCGGATCTTTTCAAGCATTCCTAACTTATCTTGATCTGATAATTTATAAAAGTAAGAACCTGAAACAAAGCCAGAAACTAGTCCTTTTAGTTCGATTGCTTTTTCTAAAGTAATCCCACCATCGATCTCAATCTCAAGATTGGGATTAAACTTGATTAGTTTAGCAATATTGCGATAAACTAAAGGATCAAAAGCTTGACCACCTTTTCCTGGTTCAACCGACATTAATGTCACATAATCAACTAATTTAATCTGATCAAAATAATCATTAACATCGGTATTAAATTTAAAGGCTAAACCCGATTTCTTATTATGGGTTTTAATGTAAGCTAAATATTTATTAATTAGTTGTTTGTTGTTGGCTAATGGTTCAACATGAAAACTAATTTGATCACATTTGGTTTTGGCATAAACCAAGATGTGATTAGCTATCTTATTAACCATTAAATGCACATTAACGTGATACCCTAGATCTTTTAAACTATCAACATAGCGTTCATCAAATGCTTTGTTGTTAACAAACTCATCCATTACGTCGTAATGAATCTTATTTAAACCTAATTGCTTGTAACTAATTAATTTATCTTGATCATAGTTATCAAGCATTGGTAAAATCGAAAATAATAAATCACTCATTATGCTTTTAGTAATTTAAACATTCTTTGTTTGTAATCTTCAACCCCAGGTTGATCATAAGGATCGTGGCCTAATAGTAATGCTGATACTGAAGTTGCGATACATAATCAGTAGTATACATAACCAAATCCATAAGCATTGTTTTGTTCAACATCGATCTCGATGATTGGAACACCTGCAGAAGCATGAGCTTGCTTTGTTGCTTCACACGCAACATAGTTAAGTTGGTTAACTGATTTGTTGGTTAAATAATCTAGTTGGTCATCGTTACCAAATTGAGAATTTTGCAATTTTAACGCGTTTTTATTCGCTTTTTCAAATGAGAAAACTGTTTCAAAGAAAATCTTTTTACCGTCTTGATATAGTTGTCCCATTGAGTGTAGATCAGTCGTAAACACAGAATATGTTGGGAACAACGAATTTAATGATTTACCTTCGCTTTCACCAAATAGTTGACGGTGTTGAAGCATTAAGTATTCATGTTGTTCTTCATAAGTGATTGCAATTTCTACATCTTTTTTCATTTCTGTGTAAAGATAATGTCTTAATGCTGCATAAGTATAAGCTGTGTTTTTTTCTAGTTGACTTGAACTAAACAAATCAGCTTTAGCTTTTTTAGCACCTTCAATTAATTGCTTGTAGTCAGCACCTACTAAACCAGCAATTAACAACCCACTTGGTGTAAGTGTTGAAAATCTTCCTCCGATATCAGAGTAGATTGGTAACATCTCATATTTATTTTTAACAGCAATATCATGCAACACACCTTTTTTAGGATCTGTAATCGCAACAATTCTTTTTTGTGCTTGTTCACCGTATTGTTTATACAAAGCTTCACGGAATAATTTAAATCCAACTGAAGGTTCTAGGGTTGTTCCTGATTTGGAAATCACAACAATTCCCCAGTTTTTATCTTTAACTGCTTCTAGTGTTCTTAAGAATGAATTTTCACTTAAACTGCGAATAAAGTGAATCTGTCTTTTTTGTTCACTTGGTAAATAAGCAACAACATCTAAGATTGCTTTAATACCTGTAAATGATCCACCAATTCCAATAACAACAACATCTGTTACATTTAATTGATCTCATTCAGCAATTTTATTATCAATGCTTTTATATATCTCAGTGTGATCTTGATCAACATAATCAATTCAACCCAACATATTAGCACTTGGGGTTGTTTTATTCTTTAGTTGATTAAGGATTTCATTCAGTTTAGTTTGATAGTTTTCTTCTAATTTTTTATAGTCTAAACCTTTGATTAGGTTAAAGGTTAATTTAATCATAATAGCTTTTTCACTTGTTTTGCTTTAATTCTAAATTATGGACTTAACCACATCTAAATATATTTGGTAGATTAATGAATTAATCTTTTTCTTAAGATAACAATCAGCACTATTTTCAAGGTGCAAACAGTCGTTAAATTTGCATTTAGTTTGGTATTGTGAGAACTCAATTAAGCCACAACTTAGTTGTTGTTTTGTTAGGTTTAGATCATAAATAGAGAACCCAGGAGAATCAACAAGATAACCATCCAAAAACTTGTAAAGTTTGGTTGATGTTGTTGTGTTTTTACCTCTTTTTAGTTTGGTTGAAACTGCTTGAGTTCAGATATCAAGTGAAGTGTCCAAGCGTTTAAGTAGAGTTGATTTACCAACTCCGCTGTGACCACAGAAGATTGAGACTTTGTTGGCTAATAAATTTTTCAAACGATCAAAATCGTTAGGTTTATTTAACCTAAATACTTGATAGTTCATTTCTATCAAAGCATCAATGATCTTTTTAAATTCATCTTGATCGTGATCTAGATCTAATTTAGAAAAAACAATCAAAGGTTTGAATCCCAATTGCGATTCAAAATAAACCATGAATTTAAATAGTTGTCTTAAATTTAGTTGAGGATCTTTAATCGAAAAAACTAAAACAACATAATCAAGGTTAGCCACCTTAGGTCGATTCAAATAATTCTTACGTTCAATTAACTTAATGATTTCACCTTGATCATTAAGTTCTAATAAATCATTAGGTGCTAAATTAATTTTTTGATGCTTTCACTTTCCAGGAGCATGAAGTTTTTTAAGTTCATTATCTACTTCACAAAATAAATCGTTTGCATTAATACTTATAATTCTTGCAATCATTATTTGATAGCACCTGAAAAATTAAAGATGATTAATCCTAAAGTTAATAACACGACAACAATTACTAATGCTGTAATTGTTCAAAATGTTCAGTATTTAAAAATTATTGGTTCTTTATCAACTGCAATTTCAGTTGGCATAAACTGACGGTCTTTTTGCAAAACCCGTTTTTCTAACGGTTTTAATAAAGTTTGCTCTTTATCAACTTTATCAAGATCAGCTAAAATCTCCTCACATGATTGATAGCGAAACTTACGATCTTCTTTTTTAGATGCCATGCATCTAAAAACAATATTTTCCACAGAATTAGGCACATCAAAACCCATTGCTTTCATCAATGGCACGTCAAACTTATTAGGCAAATTAATAATATCTTGAGGACGTTCTAATTTCTTATCATCAATCTTTTTATTAAACGGCTTTTGCCCTGTTAACATCTCAAACAAGATCACGCCAAACGCATAAAAATCATATTGCACTGTCGGTGCTTTTCAACGCATTAATGGTGTATTGGTTTTGGGATTAATAACAGCTTTGCCGTTCTCATCCAAAACTGGTTCTTTTTGTAGTGCATCTGGACACATGTATTCATGTGTTCCATATAATGCTTTTTCGTTTGTCAAAACCTTTAGAACCGATTCATTACTAATTGATGTTGAAATCCCAAAATCGATGATTTTTAATTCCCGATAATCTTTTGACAACATCAGATTTTCAGGTTTTAAATCTCGGTGAATAATCTGGTGAGAATAATTATGTAATTTCTGAATCCCTTCCACCATTCTTCTAAAGTAATATAGCGCTTCTTTAACTGAAAGATTACCCTTGCTAATAATGTAATTGCGTAACGTCGTCCCTTGGACGTATTCCATTACGATAACAAGAATATCATTAATTCTGATCACGCGATTATTACGTTCGATCAGAATTCCCTTGTCGTCAGTTTCATAAGTGGCAATCAGATTAGGGTGACTAATCCGCGAAGACGTAATTAATTCTTGTTGTAGTTTAGCTCACTTGTCATCAGTGTCTTCTGGAGCTCTCTTAACAATCTTAATAACAACAGTGCTTTTTTTGGAATCATTCAGTTTAGTTGAATCTGCCATGATGTTTTTGGCAGTATAAATCACTGAATTCATTCCTCCTGTGGTTAATTTACTTAAAATGACATACCGATTAAACAGTTTGTCATTAATCATTAAATAGCCTTCGGAGTTTGGTTTATTTTTTTTCTTATTAACTTGCTGGTTGTTATTAGCCATTAATAACCTCAGTTAGTTTCACCACTACCACACTTAAGTTATCATTAGACATAGCATTCATTCCGTTTTGAATTAGATTGTCAGCAACTTTTTGCATATCATTAGTAAGACTTAATAGGTCGTGAAACTGTTCAGGCATAACAAAGTTATAAAACCCATCTGATGATAATAATAGGTATTCATCACCCTTATTAATAAAATCAAATGAGGTGTCGAAATCAACTTTAGACGTATCTTTAGATACGATATTTGTTAGTGCTAATAGTTCTTTTTCATTAGCCTTGAATGTAACTGCTGAAGCATTAATCTTTTTTAAGTAATTATAAAGATTGTGATCGTTGGTGATTTGACTTACAGATTTATCTTTAGATATTAAATAAGCACGTGAGTCTCCCACTCAAAAAGTGTAGATTTTTTCATTAGCAACGATTGATAAAACAATCGTTGTCGCCATCTGTCTTAATGAAAAACCATCATGTTCTTTTTGGAATTTTTTATCGTTATCATCGATGTATTTAGCAATTTGTTTCTTACATTTAAGTAAAACTTTCTTGAACCAATCTTCCATCTTTTCATCACTAAGATTGTTAAAATTAGTTGATAAAAAATTATCGCGAATTAGATCACGGGTTAAGGTACTGGCAATTGCTCCACCTTTGTAACCACCCAAACCATCGCATACTAATGCGATGATATTATGATACTGGTTGGTGCCAACAAAAACAGCATCTTGATTTTCTTCACGGACAATCCCTACATGGGTCGAACTTGCATATACTTTTTTCATTATTGACTATACTTACGAATTAATTCTTTAATATCTTCGATCGTTTTTTCTAGATCATCATTAATGATCGTATGATCATATATTTCTTGATGCGCATATTCTTTCACAGCTTGTTCTAATCGATCTTTAATCACTTGGTCGTTTTCAGTTCCTCGTTTTTTTAATCGAGCAACTAGTTCATCTTCAGAAGGGGGAAGCACAAAGATACTTAGAGTTTTAAAACCCTTTTTTAAAACTTGAAGTACCCCTTGGTATTCAATTTCTAAAATCAAGTTTTCATTTTTATCTAAGATTTCTTTAACTAATGAAAGCGGTGTTCCATAATAGTTATTAACGTAGTTAGCATATTCTAACAATTGGTTGTTAGCAATCATTGCTTCAAACTCATCTTTAGTTTTGAAAAAATAATGAACTCCTTCAACTTCAGATTCACGTTTTTTTCTTGTTGTAGCTGATATTGAAACGTTCAGTTTTAACTTGTCATCAGTTAAAAGCCTACTAACTATCGTGCCCTTACCAACCCCACTAGGACCTGATATTAAGATGATTAAACCCTGCTTGTTACTCATAATATATATAACTACCATCAAGGGTAGTCGTTATTATTAATTTTACTTTTTAATATTTTAATATTTATATTTGATAAGAACATTTTTAAAATGAAAAGCAAATTAAAACCTAGTAATGACTGATTAGTAACTGATGACAACCCCAAAATGCGTGAAGTATGCACTGAGGTAAAGTTCCCTTTAGATCAAGAAGTGCTTGATGTCATTGATAAGATGTTAGCTTATGTTGATGAAAGCTTTGATGATAATGCTGAGAAGTATGACATCCGTCCAGGGATTGGGATCGCAGCTAACCAATTAGGGTTAAATCAAAGATTTTTTTACATTCATTTTACCGATTTTTGTAATAAAGAACACCGATACTTACTTATCAATCCCGAATGGATTGATAAGAGTCTTAACAAAGCTTACTTAAGTATTGGTGAAGGTTGTTTATCAGTTCCTAAAGACAAGGATGGTTATGTAATTAGAAATGAAAAAGTCAAACTCAAAGGTTTTGATTACTTAACGAATAAAGATGTTGAAATTGAAGCACATGGATTGTTAGCAATGTGCTTACAACATGAGATGGATCATTTAGAAGGTAAGTTTTATTATGATTCAATCAACATGATGAAACCATTCTTTAAAAAAGACGAATGGGTAAGCATTGATCAAAAAGCATGTGATCAATGTAAGTAGTAGAGTTTAAAAAATAAAATAAGGATTAACGCATGTTAATCCTTATTTTATATATCTATTTTTGTTTATCGATTATTTAAAAATATCACCTTTGTAGAAGTTGTATGACATGAATGGTCATTTATCAGTTAATGGAACTCATTCACCATTTACAATACGTCCAGATTTAGGTAATATTTTAGCAACCACTGCAAATATCATTGCGATTACTACATACATCACGAATGCAGTTATACCAGCTGGGTTAAGTTGTCCTGTGAAGTCTTTACCTGCAAGTCCAGGTGCGTTTACAACAACTGATAGTAAGATGTCAGATAATGTATAGATCATGTATCCTACACCTCATAAAACACCAAATTGTGTACCAACTTTAGAAGGTGAAGCGCCTTTAAATTCGTGAGGAATTAATAAGAAGGTACCTTGAAGTCCTCATAAGAACACACCAGCCAAGAATGATGCAATTATTTGACCAGCAGCTAGACCTTCGTTTTTATTTGCACCTAAGAAACCGAACACGAACGAAACAATAACGAACAATATTCCTAATGAGTATTGTGTCATCAAGAATGTGCTTCTGTCATATCTTGTTTTATTAAATGGAGAGATTAAGAATAGTCCACCTACTAAACCTAATACGAAGGCAACTCTAGAAGTATTTCCTACTCATGCTAATCCACCAGTTTCACCTTTTTTGATGAAATTGAATGGAGAAGCACCAATAACACCATTAGCATATGTACCAGTTAAGATTCACACTACAGCTACTAATCATGCACCATACATTAAGCATAATTTCAGAATCTTTTTATCTTTTAATGTAGATAAAATTGTTACTTCTGGCTCCATTTTGGTATGTTTATCTTTAGGTAAAACAGTTTCTTTACCAAAGATGAAGTATAGAGTGAAAGTCGCAAAAATGATTACGATGAAAGTAGCACAAACGATGTATCAACTTTCTTGTGCTTGCATTCTTAATGTTCGACTGTAAGCAAATAATCCTAATGAGAAAGCTGCACCAATGTTGAATCCAAATGGGTTAACAACACTTAACGCACTTTTCTTTTGGATTGTAGAAAGTTTTGCAATAACAGGTTGAGTATAACTAATTAAAGCAGTACCACCAACAGCCAATAAAGTTCTGAAAATAATGAATAAGCTGTAACCTAAAGCTGTTAATTTAGTTAAGCTTCCACCACTAATAAGATCTCCTTTAGCTTCGTAGAAAAGATTACTTTGAGATAAAACTAGTGCGTTCCCATTAAACGGAAATGCTACTATGATGAACGGGAACGAGAATCCCATCAGTGCTAGCATTGTTAGAACAGTTTTTCTGTGACCCAATCTTCCGATGAATCAACCTGCTACGAATGAACCTACTCCTCTAAAGAAGGTAATTGTCCAGTTAGTTGCAGCTGTTGCAATTGAACCTGGGTTCTTAAAGAAGAATGATTGAGATCATCCAGCTCGTATATCATTACCATCTGGGTTAAACGTGAAATTACCAGCTACTTGGTCGATTAAAAACCAGTTAACAACAAACAAGAAATACCCGAACAGGATAATCATCCAGGTAATAAATAGTTCCTTATCTGTTACTTTACTAATCTTTTCAAGTTTCTGCTCACGCGTCAATCCTGATTTTAAACTAAGTTTCATATTTAAATTTTGATTGTTAAATTAACATTTGCTAATTCTGTCTGTACGACATAATTAGTCAATAAAAACGCTGAAATTTATCTATTAAATGTAAATAGTTGTTGATCTAATATGCAAATTTAAACGAAGTTATTTTGTCATTAGTTCAATATTTTAAGTGTAGATATTTTCCTTACAAAAAATACTAAACTACAATTATATTTTATAAATTTATAAAGCCTATTGTTAATTTTCTTAAAAATATTAATCTATTTTTATACTTAAAAGTCGGACTTTATATAACTAAAACACCCATGAATAAATTTATCGTAGTAGGAGCAGGCCACGCTGGTCTAGAAGCTGCTTTTATACTTTCAAAGCTAAAAAATAAGGTTTATCTTTGTGTTTTAGACAGAAAATACGTAGCTAATTGTCCATGTAACCCTTCAGTAGGAGGTCCTGCTAAAGGAATTGTAACAAGAGAGATAGATGCTTTAGGTGGAATGCAAGCAGTAGCTGCTGATAGCGCTGCACTACAAAGAAAAATTTTAAATTCTTCAAAAGGACCAGGGGTTCAATGTTTACGATTTCAAATCGATAAGGTTCATTACAAAAAGTGATTCTTAGAACAAATAGATAATAACGAGAATATTGAACTAGTTGAAGGTGAAGTAACAGAAGTAATTAAGGATGGTGATACAGCTACTGGAGTAGTTATCAATGATGTTAAAAAAATAGAGGCAGATGCTGTAATAATAACTACAGGTACATATTTGAAATCGTTAACATTTAGCGGTAAAAACGTTAAAAACGAAGGTCCAGAAGGTTTTAAAAATTCTAATAATTTATCTGAGTGGTTTAAATTAAATGGCTTTGAATTAATTAGATTGAAAACTGGAACACCTCCAAGAATTAAAAAAGATTCAATCGATTATTCAGATCTGCAAATAGAACCAGGAAACGGAACAGATTTATATTTTTCGCACTGATCTAAAAATAAATATATTGATTACGAATTACCTTGTTATTTAATTCATACAACAGAAGAAATACATAAGATTATTAACGATAATTTACATTTATCTGCCATGTATTCGGGAAATATAACTGGTGTTGGTCCTAGATATTGTCCTAGTATTGAAGATAAAATAGTTAGATTTTCTAATAAACCAAGACATCAGATATTTATTGAGCCAGAATCTTTAGAACTTGATACTGTTTATTTAGGTGGTTTTTCTACTTCTTTAGATGTTTCTGTTCAAGATAAGATTATTCGTCTTTTACCTGGATTAAAAAATGCTGAGGTTATTAAGTATGGATATGCAATTGAATACGATGCAATAGATCCAATACAACTATATCCTTCTCTAGAATCTAAACTAATAAAAAACCTCTTTTTTGCCGGACAAATTAACGGAACTAGCGGTTATGAAGAAGCTGCTGGGCAAGGTTTAATAGCAGGTATAAATGCTAATCAGAAGGTTAAAAATAAAGAACCTTTAATCTTGTCTAGAGATGAATCATATATTGGAGTTATGATTGACGATATTGTAACTAAGGGGATATCTGATCCTTATCGTTTATTAACATCTCGTGCTGAATATAGATTATTATTAAGAAATGATAATGTTTTAGACAGATTATTAAAAAAAGGTTATGAAATTGGCACTATATCTAAAGAACAAATGGATTTGTATAACCAAAACCTAGAAAAGAAAAACAAGTTAATTGAATTATTAAAGGATAAAAAGGTAGGTAGGTATACGCTATTAAGAGCACATACTAACAACACTAATTTTTCTCTTTATGAATTTTTAAAACGTCCAGAAATCAAACTAGTAGATTTGTTAAATACGATCGAATTTGATTATAGTGAGTACGATATTGAACTATTAAAAAATGTCGAAATTACCGTAAAATATGAAGGTTATATAAAAAAAGAAATTAGAATTGTTAATTCGTTAAAGAACTTAGAAAACATTAAAATTCCTCAAGATATTGTTTATGATACAGTGCAAAATCTTTCGATCGAAGCGATTGATAAATTGAACAAAATAAGGCCACTGAATTTAGCTCAAGCGCAACGCATAAGTGGTATCAACTTAGCTGACATTATCTCTTTAAAAACTCATCTGGAACAAAATGCTTAAACTGATTAAAAATTCCTTAAACGAACTTAATATTTTATTAACTGATAAACAAATCGAAGATATCGCCTTCTTTTTAGAAGAAATACATCATAATAATCAACTTTTTAATTTAACAGGGTACAAGACTAAAGAATTGATAGCTGAAATGCTAGGCGTTAAAACAATATTGCTAGCACAAAGTTTAAGCGAAACATTTTCTAATAAAACATTAAACGTTCTCGATATTGGAACGGGTGCAGGCATTCCAGGATTAATCATCAAAATAATATATCCACAACTTAATGTTTATTTGGTTGATTCAAATGCTAAGAAAATTACTTTTATTAGTGAAGTGATAAAAAAGTTAAATTTTACCGGTGTTTTTGCAATTTCGTCTAGAATTGAAGATAGTTCTTTTTTAGAAAAATATCGTGGGTATTTTGTTTACGTGTTTTCTCAAGCCGTTTCAAAAATTGCGGTTTTGAATGAACTAGGAACACAATTACTAAAGTTAAATGGACAAATTATTCATTTTAAATCTAGAGATTATCTAGAAGAAATGGAGTTTGCAAAGAAGTATTTATCAGACCTTGGTTTGGTTTTCAATAATTGATACGAATATAAATTTAACAATTATTTTTTAGTTAATGTTTTTTATAATAAAAAAGCTATAGTTTCACTGAAATATCCTAGAGAATGAAGCAAAATTAAAAAAGAATTGATTGATAATGCAAAACACTAAATATATAACGGTCACTTCGACCATTAAACATTCAGGTAAAACTTCTACCGCAATTGGATTAGTTATTTCATTAGTTACTGAAGGTTATAGAGTATTATATTTGGGTTTTGATAACAAATATAACGCTCTTCCTCATTTTGATGATGATGCAGATTTAGCAAAAGATTATATTTTAGAAAAAATCATTCTTGGAAGAGCAGTTAGACATTTCTACTCATTTTATCCATTTGACATGCTTAATATCAATGCGGATTTGGTTAAGTTATTCCAAAATGCAACTGATAAACAACAAGCTAGAATTATTAGCAAACTATTTAAGGATTTTAAAACGGAACGTTACCACTACGTAGTCATTGATCTAAACTACAAAGACAAACCAGTTCATAACACAATTATCAAATTGAGCGATCATTGTTTTTACACAATTAATGCTAAACGTTATGAAGAAGAAAAGAATCATCTTGACATCAACTCTTTCTTAACTATTATTCCTAAAAAAGAACATGTTAAATTACTAGTTATTCAATTTAACCGATTTATGGTTGATCACCATAAGTTTATAGAAAACTTAAAATACATATATGGTGATTATGTCTTTGATTATCAAATAGATAGCTCGCGAACAATGAGAAATCGAATTGATCACGCTTACAACTATCTCAGAGTAGATAAGTTGTGCAAACCAATTAAGAAGTACATTTTGGATAGTAAATAAAAAAGTAGATCAATTGATCTACCTTTTTTATTCTTCTTTAGCTTCAACAAGTTCTCTAGAGTTGCTCTTTAATTGCTCGTTAGGCTTGACATCTACATCATTAATATTGATCTCAGATTTCTTTTTAACTAAATCAGCTTGCAATTCTACTCAAATTTCATCTGCTTTTTTTAGAATCCTAAAGCAAGCAATCAACCCGATGAAGGGAGCATAACCACCGACTCGCACAACTTTATTAAGACGAGTAAATTTATCTGGATAAAACTCGTTTAATTGCTGGTTTTTTTGATAAAAAACATTGCTCAAAATAACCTTAATTAAGAGCAAAATAAGATTAATCGTACTCAATAAAATAATCGTAATAATCCAGAACAATTTTTGGTTTTCTAAAACCTGCTCAGTTATCATACCCTTAGTAAACTCCAACATTTTTTGTTGGTATTGAGCTGACGAAATCGCTACTGCTAAAATTAAAATCAGATTCAAGATAATTCAAATTAATGAATAAGATATTAAGAACTTCGTTCTTCTTCTTAATCTTGAGATTTTTCTTGAAACGATATCAAATTTTGTATCATTAATTCCCATATTATGGAATTGAGTAAGATGACTTAAACTGAAAGTTTAAGTTGTTTTTTATTAAGTTTAACGCTAACTAGTTTACCTAGAATTTGAACATCAACAATATATTCGTCGTTGTCAATAATTCTAGAGATCTGACCACTAAGACCTGAATAATCACCTGAGTTGATATCTACCATATGACCAACTTTGAATTCCATGGCTTTATCAACTTGTTCTTTTTCAGTTGACATATCCCCATACTTATCAGCTGAATCAGATTTTTTCTTATGAACAATTGTTTTAGTTGCATTCTCATCTAGAATCAGCTCACCACGTTCGTTGAATAAAGTACGATCCATTTCAATAATCGCATTAGGTGTAATTACAATACGATAATTAGGGTCAAAAGCTTCCCCATTTAATAAGTCTAATTCTTCTGAAGAAGAGATCGGAATTGGTTTAGCTCCTTTACCAGATGAACCCACAATTCCAGTAATATTAACGGTGTTTCTAACAGCAAACCAAGCCGCTTCATTCATCTCCATCTTGATGTAGATGTATCCAGGATATTTATTAGTATCAGTTATCTTATATTTCTTATAAACACCATTATCAACAGTTACCCATTTAATATAGGTACTATTACGCATTGTAGCGGGAATATTATGTGTGGGATTATTACTATCAAAGATAGTTTCTTCCACACTTCTAAACTTAATAACCTTACAGTCCAAGATTTGGTCTTCAAAGTGAAGTGCTCTAACTTTAGCTTTTAAAGTTTTAATAACAGAATCTTCGTTTCCATTAGTGGTTGTGGCAATATATCATTGCGCAGTAGATTTCTTACTCATTGTTTAATATAGTTTTGTTAAAAAAAATTATTTTAAGATCCCGATCGCATTAAAGATTTGGTCTATACCAAATAATGCACCAGTTAAAAAAGCCACAATCGCAATTACGATTAAGAAGTTGGTAATCAACAACTTAGGAGTGCATCAAGTAATTCTTCTTGATTCTTTTTCCATTCCAAATCACCAACGCTTTAGTCTAAGTCCAATCGAACCCTTGTTCTTCTTTTCTCTTTGAACTTGTTCGCGGTATTCTTGTTCTTCTCGTTCTTCTTTAAGCTTTTTTTGTTCTAAAGCTTCTTCTTTAATCTTTTGTTGTTCTTTTTTAATGTTATCGTCTTGATAACTTTCAAGAATAACCTTTGGATTTTTTCTTAGATTAATATTTTTATTCTTATTATCCATAATCTTACCCAATATCTTAGTGCGATTCTTTATGAACGGTCTTTTGATTACAACTAGAACAATATTTATTAAGAACTAATCTTGTTGTTTCAAGTTTAGATCTTGTTGTTGTGTAGTTACGATTTAAGCAGTGCTCACAAATCAAAATAATCTTTTTTCGCATTATGGCAAATATTAAAAAAATGCTTTTAATAAAGCACTTATCATTATTATATATCAATTAATTATCTTGGTTGTTGATATTATTTTAAATCAAAATACCAGGTTTAGTTTTATTTATATATAGGGCGGAAATAGAGTGTTGTTGGGGTGGCTTTGGTAAATCAAAGAGATTTTGAGTCAAAAATCAACAAACTTAATCATATGATTAAATTATCAATCTAGCAAATAATAACAAAATCCCCTATTAATATAAAAGCCTGTATATTAAAATATATATTAAGGATAGTTGTATTTCTTAATAGTTATTAAAACCTAAAAAGACTAATTAATAAAGATTTTAGGGTTACATAATTATTATTTTTCGTTATAATTTATCAATATAAACAATTAATTGCTGATAAGCCTATATTGATATAGCTGGGTGAGATCTAGTTTATCATTAAAATGTGAAGATTGATCACGTTGAGCTTATTAGGTAAATCTAAATGTCTGTTAAAAAATTATCAATTAATTTAGATAAGTTTAAAAGATTATTTAAGATACCAAACAATAACATATTTTACGAACTAAAATCTGAAGTTGTTTCGATAAAACAAAACGCTAAACTCGTTTTGTTTTATCGTTTATTAATCTTTTTAATCTTATTTTCATTTAGTGTTGGTTTTATTATGTTGCCTGAGCGATTGTTCTTGGTGAACTTGCTTCCCCAAAGAGATGCTATGGGTAACGCGATGCAAGCTGGGATTGATCCCAATCGGTTTCCAATCACAGCACTGTTTCAGTTTCAAAACCCAACATTTCAAAGTATTAACTTCTATGTCCTATTAAGATTAATAGGTTTATATTTAGTTTTTATTACTTCATTATGATGAAATTATCAAAACGTTAGTTCGATCAATCACCGAATTAAACGTTACTGAATTTGATTCATTATTTACACTGCTTTAAGTGTGATTAGTGGAGCATTACTATTAGGATGAACAAACAACCAAAGCAGTTTAGCAACTGTTTTAGGTGTTTGTTCATTAAATGTCTTATTAGTAATTCTTAACTATGCTTACTGATTAATCGGTTATTTCTTAAATAAGAAGATTCAACCAATTAGTAATAAAAACTTATATATTATCCTAATTACTTACTCAGCTAAAGTAATTAGTTGAATCATCTTATTTATCTTCTTAGATCAATTAATTAAAGGTGGTCAAAACCCAAGAGTCATCTTTAATGACAATAAGGTACTTAACTTTATCAACTCATTAACAACTGGTTTATCACCTGCTAGAGTTGTTTTATTATTCGTTTTAATTACCTTATCAATTACATTATTCATCTTATCTAACCTATACACTTTATTAAACTTAAAGTTGTTCTTTGTGAAACTGATTAATGATGATTTGAAGAGCAAAGCTTATGGAACAATCGCTTTTTCTTTCATCATCTTAATCACTTTAGTGTTTGGTATCATCAAAGTTTTAGCTGATGGTAAGTACCCAGATAATAATGTTATTGTTACCAACAACGTTGATCTAGGTACTAACTGATTCTGAATTGTGGGAACATTATTGTTCTTAACTTACTGATTAGTTTATTTCTTTGTAATTAGAAGAAACAAAACTCCAGTTATCAATAATATTTATCATTCAGGTTCATTGTTATTAATCTGAGCTACATTTATTGCTTCAGATTTCAACCGTACTAACTTTGATACAGCTAATGGTTATATCAGTTTATTAATCATTACTTTAATTACATTGTTGGTAATCCTAACTTACATTGTTAGTGCTAACAAACAATCAGCTGGGATTATCGTAAGCTTAAGTTTAGTATCTGTATTTATTGTTGCTAGTGTATTCTTAATTACGTTTAACAACACTTTAGTTAACAATCAAAACTTCTCACTAAAATCATTAAACTCTGATCTATCAATCAATCAGATCTTATATGCATTACTTGCAATCATCTTAAGTCTTAACTTTATCTATGTAGTATTAAGTATTTACTTTATCTACTTCTTTATTAATAAGAACACAATCTTTAACTTTAATAAGGTTAAGATCTCTCAAACCCAAGAAGAATACAACCAAAAAGATACTAATCAATCTAATCAAGAATTAAATAATCAATCAGGAGTTAATTCATAATGAAAAACAAAAATAAAAATAACCACGCACAAGAAGAAATTATTGAAACAAGTTATCCTTCTTTAGTTCAACACCATGACTTTGTTGAGTTCTCTCAACTATTCAACACAGCTTTGTTACAAACCAACACAGATGAAAACTCACATCAAGCTAAGATGTTTATTGAAAAGCTTAAGCATGCTGTAGCTAACCACCTACAAATCATTTATGATAACTTCATCATTTCTTGAACTAAAAACATTCGTTTTTCTTTCACGAAATTGATTCCTGCAGTAACTACAGTTGAATCTTCTCAATCTGATGGGGTTAATCTTAAATCTGATTTAACTGAAAATGAAGAATTAAAAATCTTAGCTGAAAGATTCAATCTATTAATGAATCATCAGTTATTTGATGAAAACAAGATTGTCGAAGTTGTTGATGGAATTATTGTTTATCGTTCTAAAGAAACTAACCAATTAAAGGTTGTGTTTTCTAATGAGATCATTAACGCGTAATTTCTTATGGACATTAAAAAACTCGAGCGTAAACAAGCTAGTTTAAAAAACATTTACACCCTAGTAAGTTCGAAACGTGATATTGCTTTAATTAAGATCTTTAAGTTATCTAAACGATTTGAATACTTTTATAAAAGAGCAATCCATTCAAAAACATTATTAGATATCTTACACAAGAAATTTAATTTAAAGAATCCTTTTTATGAAGAAAGCACTTCATTAGTTGATAACAAGATCATTAATCTTACTTTAGATAAGGTTGAAGACATGTTCTTTGTTAGCAAAAAGCGTTTATGGATTTATGTAACAGAAACTCAAAACGCTGCTGCTGATAACTATTCAAGATATGATCGTGCGATTCTAAGACAAGAAAATGTTCAAGAAGACCAATTCATCACAATTGGTGAACATGCTAAAAACTTCTGTCTTAAGAATAATCTTGAAGTTGTTCAACATTATGATGAGAATGATTTCAGTGCATTAAGTAAAACGATTCCTGAAATCATTCGTCTGAAGATCGAATCTGGTGATATTATTGATATCAACTTCGTAATTAATTCGAATAAGATTAAAAATAAATTCTTAAAGATCTTACCAATCAAGCATTTTGAATTAGATACTTCTTATTATGAAAAGGCTGATACGATCGTAGAAAACATTGAAAACTACAAGTTGTATAACAACTTACAAGAATTCATAGTTAATGAGATTAATTCTTATCTAAGAAACGTAGTTACTTCATTACTAGTTGAATCATCACTGATAGTTGCTAAAAACAGTCTTGTTCAATACAACAAAACATTAAGTGATCTAGATGACACCTTACTTAATCTAAGGCGCGAGATCTTAAAACAAAAACGTGAACTTGAAATCCAAGAACTACAAATGTTAACAAGAAGCAGCGAATCCTTAATTAAGATGGAATCAAAAAAGGATGGAGACATGGATTAGATTATGGCAAAACACAACTTTAAAACTGTTCCATCAGAAATCGAATTCATTCGATACAACAACAAACTATTCGGTTACAAGCAAGGTTATTTCATGCTTAATGTTAACCAGATTGATGAATGGGACTTAATTCAAGATAATTCATTAATTAGTATTGAAAACGTTTTCTTTAAGATCTATGATCCAGTTGCTGATGAAGAAGATTACTACATTATCCGTAACTCGTTTATCAAGATTGAAAACAACAAAGTCACGATTTATAGTGATGATAAATTCAAACCACTAAGAATCGATTACAAATTCAGGATCAAAAAATATGATGATAAGATTGCTGAATTTAATAAGAAATTATCATATTACGAATCTAAGATTAATTTAGGTTTAAACTTCCAAGAGTTGATTGATTACAATGCTGTAAGAAAAGAAAAAAAGTTTTACTCGTTAATTCGCAATTT
The DNA here is from genome assembly GCF_014068355.1 of Mycoplasma tullyi. Lineage (NCBI taxonomy): Bacteria > Bacillati > Mycoplasmatota > Mollicutes > Mycoplasmatales > Mycoplasmataceae > Mycoplasma > Mycoplasma tullyi. Next base: position 807,443 of record NZ_CP059674.1, read on the forward strand.
CAATCTAGCAGAAAAAAAGGTCGATAAAAATGAAAAATAAAAGTAAATTAAAACGATTGATTTATTGACAATTTGGATTTATGGTTCCTGCGGTATTTGCTTCTACTCTTAGTGGAGTAATTACTCATCATAAAAATTCAATTAATGAATATAAGCTAATTAATCATGCTGGTGAAGAGTTAGATCCTTCAACTCCAACACAACCAAATGATCCTAATGCACCAGTGATGAATAATAATAACAATGGTGCTGATGCTAATAAACCTGAGCAACCTCCAAGAATGCCAGCAAACTTGGAAATGCTTAAGGCTGATATTGATGCTAAGATGTCAGACGCAATCAAGGATTTCATTGATGCAGTTTTCTTAGGTAAGGATAATCTTGTTGATCAAAAGATTGAATCAGTTAAAAACCAAAGTGATTTATCTTTTGAAGACAAGTTTAATAGAACTCTTTATTACTCTCAGCTTAAAGCCTTCTTTCAAAAAAATAAGGATCAGATCATATCTAACCCTTCAAAATTTGGTTTAGACATCGTTTATCCTTATGTAATTTCGGCTAATAAAGAATTCAATAAAGGTACGATCGTATTCAATGGTAAAACTTATGAAAATAAGATTTGAGGGAATACACCTACTACCAACTATGAAAAAGAAATTACTGGTGATGGAAACTCAATTACGCCAAATCCAGATGCAGCAAAAGCTAAAGTAGAAAATACCACTTCAGATGAAGAAGGTAAAAACGTTTTAAAAACTTACTTTGATGCACTAAGACAAGGTGCTACATCGATTTTCTTAAATGATGAAGATCTACCTAAAGTTGGTGAAGACTATGAAATCAATGGTCGTGTAACATCAACTAATGATGCTGGAGTTTTCTCAAACAAACCTAATAAATTTGATACTTGAGACGATTACATTATCAGCAAGATCAAACCTAGATTCATCGATTTTGACTTAGAACAAAATAAGGATCCAGCTGAACAAAATCAGATGAATCAGCAAAGTAGCCAATCTGTTGAAAACTTATTACCTCCAACTGTTCCAGTTGAAGGTGAAGCAGTTCCAACTGATCCAAAAGAACTAATTGAAAACATTCCTAGATTTGTTCCACAAGTAAGATCACTTTACTCAACTTTATCAACTAGTGCGTTATTAAATCGTTATTCAACTTACACTGAACCTAATAAATCAGACGTTTTCTTTTACTTTGAAAACCCAATTAATACTAGATTTAGTTACACAGTAACAAGTCTAAGCTTAAACAACGGTAAGATTGAAGCTACTGTAATGATTCAAGATGCAGTTGATAAAGATGCAAGAACTACTTATACAAGAGAGCTTGATACAGTTTCTTTAAGTGGTACAGCACAACAAATCAATGAAAACCGTGAATTAGCTTATCCAGCTATTGAAAGACTATTCTTAAACTTCTATCAAGCTGTTGGACTAAACGCTGATTTAAACTATGCTGATGCAACTAAGGTTTATGTTGAACCTCAAACCATCTTCCAAATGGTTTATTTAGCAATGAGAGCGATCAACAAACCTGAGTTTAAAAATGATCTAAACACAATATTAAGTCGTGGTATTGGTTTTAGCACTGATCAAAGTGATAGTTACTTCTTAAACTTCTTAAGAAACCAATTAATCAACTCACAATTCTTGTACTGACAACTAGTTAGTGAGATGTACAAACGAATCTTTGTTGCATTTATTCGTGACTTCAACAAAGAAGATCTTAAACCAAAACTACTTGCAATATTACAACAAAACGGTGTAACCATCAATCAATTCAACGATTCGTTTACTGAAGCTAGAAGAAAACTATTAAGATTAGATTCATTAACTAAGCAAACAATCGGTTCACCTCAACTTCAATTTGATTCACTTGTAACTCAAATTAAAGAGATGAATCAAACCTTGAGACCATTTAACTTGGTTTATGATGCAATCTCAGACCAAGCTAAAGGAGATGCGCAAAAGCAAGCTGAACTAGAAGCATCACTAAAATCATTCTCAACTGATATTAACGGTATTCTAGCCAACTCAAAAGCAGTAGCTAATCCATTCTTAATTGTTTTAGCTGTCTTCTTGGGACTTATCTCAATGTCGTTATACGGTTTTTATTTCATGCAACTAGCATTCAATAAAACTAAACAAATTAACAAATTAAACAAACCTTTAATCATTACTGTTTTAATTATTGCTTCTATTGCACTAGTTTCAACTGCACTGATTGCATTCAAAATCATCGGAGTATTTTAATAAATCATATGAATCCTAAAATTGTTGCTGCTTTAGATTACGTTATTCAAGTTGAAGGTAAATTTGAATACCAACAAAATCAAGTTTTTACGATTAGAAACAAACCTAATTTCCGAGCTATGGTAATTAGTGCTACAACTGATACTGGTTTTTTAATCGTTGATGCTGCTAATGCTGACTTTGAAATTGGTGATGAGATTATTCCAACCAATAATGACAATAATGTTAAAACTACCAAGCAATACTTTGGTAACATTATTGACATTGATGGAAATATCTTGTATCCCAAGAAACACAAACCTGATTTTCAACCAAACTCATTATCATCTAATGCGTTCGCTACATCACGAAATCTATTAGAAGTTAATCGTTTAAACGAACAACTATATACTGGTATTATGGCGATTGACCTTTTAACTCCAATTGGTAAGGGTCAAAGAGAATTAATTATTGGAGACCGTGGTACTGGTAAAACTCACATCGCACTTAATGCGATTATTAATCAAACGATCCGTAATACTGGTGTTAAATGTATTTATGTTTCAATTGGTCAAAAGCGTCAAAACGTGGCTGATGTTTATGAAACTCTTAAAAAGCACGGTGCATTAGAAAACACAATTATTATTGATGCACCTGCTACTAACTCATATCACCAATACTTAGCTCCTTATGTAGCGATGGCTCATGCTGAAAACATCTCACATTTCCAAGATGTTTTAGTAATCTTTGATGACATGGCTAAGCACGCTAATATCTATCGTGAAATGTCATTATTAGTTAACCGTCCAGTTGGTAAAGAAGCATTCCCTGGTGATATCTTCTTTAGCCATGCTTCTGTTCTAGAACGTGCTGGGAAGTTTGCAAACCGTAAATCAATTACGTGTTTACCAATTGTTAAAACCGTTAACAACGATATTACTTCATTAATTTCATCTAACTTGATTTCGATTACTGATGGTCAGATCGTAACTAATACTGATCTGTTTGCTAACGGTATTCTACCAGCGATCAACATCGATCTATCAGTTTCACGTCTAGGTAGTTCAGTACAATCACGTGTGATTGCTAAAGTAGCTTCACAAATCAACAAGAAGTACCGTGCTTACAAACGTCAAAGTAAGTTATGAACTCTTAAATACGACCTTAATGAAGAAGCAGCTGATCTAATCAGCAAAGGTAAAGCAATTGAACAACTGTTCATTCAAAAAGGATTCTCTCCTTATACTGAACGCTTCATGCTATTAATTACTAAACTAATTCTTTGAGGTACTTTACGTAAGGTTGATAATCGAACACAAGAAGCATTATCATTTATTAATGCTTTAATTGATACTGATCCAATTGCTAAGTGAATCTATGATCACTTAGAATCAGGTGAAGACTTTAATGACGACTTAATGCGTAACTTCTTTGAATACGCATTAAGTCAGTACTTCAGATTCAAAGAATACGATTTACAGATAGATGTTGATAAGAAATTTATTGATTTCAAACCAGAAGAACTACAAGAAATTGTTGATAACATGAAAGGGACTTTATAATGATCGGACACATTACCAAGATCTGAAATAATGTTGTAGAAGCAACATTTAAAAAAGAAGAATTACCAAAAGTAGATTTCATCTTAACTTTACACAATAACCAATGTGTGTTGTTGGTAAAAAGAATCATTGATGATACCAGTGTAAGAGCGATCGTTATTTACCAAAAACAAAGCATCAAGATCGGTGATCAGGTTGTTAATACCAACAACACCCTTAAAGTACCTGTTGGTCAAGCTGCTAAAAACAACATCTATGATATCTCTGGTATTCCGATGTTAAAAGAACGTGCTAAAAATATTAAATACGTTGAAATGAATTCAACAATTAAAAAAGAAAAGAAGATCTATTCTAAGCATGAAATTCTAGAAACTGGGATTAAAGCAATCGATTTCTTCATGCCAATTCTTAAGGGTCACAACCTGGGTATTCTTGGAGGTGCTGGGGTTGGTAAAACCGTTTTAATGAAAGAAATCATCTTTAACTCTTCAAGATCAAACAGTGCTAAGAAAAACTCATCAATTTTCATTGGTTCAGGTGAACGTAGTCGTGAAGGGGTTGAACTTTACCAAGAATTAGAACAATCTAACTTGATGAAAGATTCAATGATGTTCATCTCTAAGATGGATGAACCACCAGGAGCAAGAATGTCAATCGTTCCTTATGGGATTACTGCTGCAGAATATCTAAGAGATGTGGAAAAAGAAGACGTACTATTATTCATTGATAATATTTTCAGATTTATCCAAGCTGGTAATGAAGTAGCACCAGGTTTAAATAAAAAACCTATTACTGGAGGTTATCAAGCAACTCTTGATACTGAAGTATCAAACGTTGAAGACAGACTATACGCTACAGAAGATGGTTCAATTACTTCGTTCCAAACATTGTTCTTACCAATGGATGATTTAGCTGACCCTTCAGCAGTCTCTATCTTTAGTAATCTAGATGGTTCATTAGTATTATCACGTGAACAAACTTCTAAGAATATCTTCCCTGCTTTTGACCCACTAGCTTCTTCATCTTCATCAGTTTCACCTGATATCATTGGTCAAAGACACTATAATGCAATTATTGAAGTTAAAAGTATCTTACAAAAATACCGTGATCTAGAAGACGTAATCTTAATTCTAGGGATCGATGAACTTGATAAGGATAACAAGATTATTGTACGTAAAGCTTTACAATTACAAAACTTCTTTACCCAAAACTTCTTTGTAGCTGAAGCTTATACTAAAGCTAAAGGGGTATACGTACCACTTGAAGAAACTCTAGAATCAGTTATTCGTATCGTTGAAGGTAAATATATCAACCAATCACCTGAGATCTTCTCATTCGTTGGTTCTAACTTAGATATCCCAACAGATGAAGAACTAAATTTAAATAAAGTTGATCTTTAGTTTTTTAAAAAAAATAAATCCCACCACATCTAATATGAAAAAAAGATGAATTAAATATCTGACAGTATCGTTAGGTAGTGCTCTAATTTTTAGTTCGTGTACGAATGCTAAAAATGGATCTGATCCAAGTTCACGAACTCAAAGTTCTAGTGGTTCAATCAATACTGGTCCTAATGGACTTTATAATATCAGTCCTGATATTGATAGTATTGATAAACCAATTCCAGCTGTTGATCAATGATACAACAAAGTTGAGAACAACCAACGTGTTGTAGCTGATCAATATCCTAACTTTAAAGCTACTACTAATATTGTTAATTGATATCTAGCTAATCGAAATAACGGAGTTAGACCACCTTCATTTTGATTAAAAGATCGAGCTGATCCTTCTCACGTTAGTCCATTTTCATTAACAAACGAACAATTAAAAGCAATTAATGATAAAGCGCAATCCCTTGGTCAACCAAAATACGAAGATGCTTATACTTATGGGTTTGGTTTGCCTGGAATTAGTAAAACAGATAAAACCCTAAATAATTCAATTGATGTAATAAATGATACTAATTCAACAATTAATATCATTTATTACAACCGTAGGGGTAATAATCTAGCAGGTGTTGATACTGGTCGATCATTTTTAATTGCTAATGATAAATACAAGCAATTATCTAAGATTACTTATTCAATTAGAATTACTAATGAATTAACTGATTCAGATGTGAAACAAGACAATTCTAGTCATGTTTCACATGATGAGGGAGATAATACTGGTAATTGAAGTGGGACTACTTGGATTTTAGATTACGATCGAACCAGCGATAATTCATACCCAACAACTTGATATTTTGCTAGTAACTTCCACGTATTACAACACTTACAATTAGCTGGTGATAACCAAGCTTTAATCCGTAATAATAAAGTTGCAACTAAAAAGATTGAATTGTTCCAATTAAACCAAGATATGGTTAAAGTGGGTGAAAGAATTAGACCTCAACAAGCTAGAGGTCGTGAGTTTCAAGATCCTTATCTAAAAGTTACTTCAGTTGATCCAACTAACGTTAAAACGGTTTTCTTAGGCAACGACGCACTTAAACAAAAACCTAATACATTCACTCAAGATCCTAACTATACAGCTACTCAAACCTTATTAGATTTTGGTGTGATTAGAGTTACTTTTAAAGATGCTGCTGAAGCTAAAGCAGTAACTAATGATTACGCTGAATGAAAAGAAGAAGACAAATTCAAACCAGCTAAATTTTCATATTTAGATGATGAGAAATACAAATCATTACCTGCTGATAGTTTATATGCTTTTGGTTTACCAACCTCTAGAAGTGATGGAATTCTTCAACGGGAGATCTATGGTAATATTGAAAATTTAAGAACTCCTTGAATTAATAAACCACGAAATACTAATGGTGTTGCTACAGGTGGTGGTGATTTATCTTGAACTGTTACGCAAAGATCGTTCGTAAACAAACCTGGGTTAACTGATGTTTTCTTAACAGTTCCAAGACTTGGTGGGGGTGATTTCTACCGAGTTAATGAAACAAGATTTTCTCACACTGGATTAGGTTATTTACTTGATCATTACGCAGTTCCACCTGGTGGAAGTGGTTCTCCAGTAATTAATGATAAAAACGAAATTGTAAGTATTATCTTTGCTTCAGATAATTCTACAAACACCGGAACTTCATTAGCCCTTCACTCAGATGGGTTTAATTACCAAAACTATTATGGTAATTACAACCTACCTAAATATGACTTAATTTATGGAACTGGTGATGATAACCAAACCAAGTCTTATCGCCAAGGATTAAGACTTATTAATCCTGGACAAAACGTTAATACTTGATTATTCCATTAAAAAAGATAGATATAATAATCAACATTTATAAAGCTATGGTATATAATTAAATATAAGATAGCTGGCTTTATTAATCAAATTTTAAAACCAAATGATCAAAGCTAAGTTTAGAAAATACAAATATTTATTTACTTTACTATCAGTAAGCTCAATAATTGTAGCTAGTTGTAACTATGGTAAAACTGCAACAGAAGTCAAACCAGGAGAAAAGAGTAAAACTAGCAATAATCTCAACGATGGTGGGGTGAGTGGAGCAACTTTAGACTCTAAGAACAAAATTGATTTGCCTAATTCTCAAGTAGCTAACAAGTTTGAAAATGGCAAAAGATATGTTCCTGATCAATATGCTAACTACGATGCTTATTTAAATTTAAATAACGTAAGTAAGGCTAGACATGAACCTCCTGTTAATGAAAGTTCAACACCAAATGCTGGGGTAACTAACCCTAATGATATTGATCCAGAAAAACTAAAAGAATATGACGAAAAAGCTAAGAGATTAGGTTTACCAACCTATCGTGATGCTTTTGGTTATGGTTTCTTATTACCTAATATTGGTGATGACGGAAAAATTGGGCAAGGTCTTGTAGAAAGAAATGATAGTTTTGGTCCTAATTTGATTCCAGCTTATCAACCTGGGTTCTTAGGTTCTGGATATAACTTTAAAAATTTAGGTGATCCTAGTGGTTTTTTAGGTTTACCTAGAACGATTCTTAACGATAACTATCGCAAATTTTCTAAAACAGTTTATTCATTATCTTACTCTAATGCTTTCCCTGATCTTAAAAAAGGTTTAGAAGCTGATAGTACTTGAACAACTCAGCAAAAGATTGATGCTAAATATCGTCTTTTCTTAGGTACTACTTGGATTCTAGACTATAAGTTGCCTGAAAAAACAGGTGAATACCCTAAAACTTGGTATTTTGCTAGTAATATGCACGTACTAGAAAATCTATTATTAGATGGTATTGCGGGAACTGATCAAGATTTTAGAGATTTTGAACATAGAGATTACGAAGTTAGAACAAACTTAGCTAGCTTAACTTTTGTTAACTATTGAAATAAAGATGCTACACCAACTGGTTCAAGATTTGCTACAACTCAACCTCAATCTGTAACACAAATCAATGACCGAACTGATCTAGGTTTCAAAGATAATACAATCCACACTCAAGACGACTTCAATAAAATCTCTACACCTTATGTTAGAGTAAACATCGATCCTAAAAATATTAAACCAATCTTTTTAGGAGCTGACTTCTTAAAAGATGGTTCTATTCCTAAAGAAAGAGGTCGATTTAGTGATGCTAAAAGCATGATCGACTTTGGTGTTATTGAAATTACATTCAATAATGAACAAATCGCGAAATGATTAACTTCAGATTATGCTAATTGACCTGAAAATGAAAAATACAAATTCGCTACTACATCATTACTAAACGATCAAACTTATAAAGATTTAAAAGAAGACGATTTATACGCAATCGGATTCCCTAATTCTCACGATGATTATAAGATCAGATACGCTGGAGCAGATGGAGAAACCATCGAAGCAAGAGGGGACTACGTTTCTTACTGAACAAATAAATCAGGTAATTATTACGCTAACGCTAATCCAAATAAATTCTTAGAAGATCGCAAAGATAAAGGTGGAGATCTGAGCTGATCAAACACCAGAACATTTGTTAACAAACCTGGTGTAACTGATTTATTATTATCTTACCCATCATTTGATGGTTCACCTAAAGTTTATTCAAGAATACCTTACACTAACTCAGGTTTAGGTTACTTACTGGATAACTTTGTACCTTCAGGTGGTGCTTCAGGTTCAAGAATTATTGATGGTAGTGGTACTATTAGAGGTATCTTGTTCGGGGTTGCTAAATCTTCAACAGCTGGTTATGCAGTAGCTCTTAGAAGTGAAGGTATGGATTACGAAGGTTTATATGGATCTTACAACTTACCTCAGTACGATTTAATCTATGGTGGTGGTAAAGATCAAAAAGACTCTTACCTTGATCAGTTAATCAAGAGAAGGCCAAATGAGAAAACTTGATTGTTCCCTAAAGGTGTAGATAGAGCTAACGTTCCTGAACAATTCAAATTTAAAAATGCCTAATTTTTAAATAGCTCTCATCAACCTATTCAAAATAATTTATAATAACTAACTAGTAAAAATATGGGTAAACTTATACTCATATTTTTTATTGATCTATTTATAATTAAAAAGATATATTTTATATAAAATGGCTTCATTAATTGATAAGGCTTACGAAGTTGCCCAAAAAAACTTTGTCAAGAAGGAATTTACCTTTAACGACTTATGAAAACTAGTCATTAAAGACGAGAGTTTCAATAAAAAAGATGCTCAAGATCTAATTGGAGCATTCTATACTGATTTAATTCAAGACACAAGATTTGTTTATGTTGGTGATCAAAAATGATTAATTAAATCAATGATGCTTCATGATGAATGAGCAAAACTATCTGAAACCTTACATAACCAACAAGAATACCTTGAAGAAGGTTATGAACACGTAAAGGTTCAAGTTGAGGTTGATGAATCTTCTCCTGAGATTAGTAATGAGGGTGAAGAATCTTCATTAATTGATGACAATATTATTGTTGATTCAACAGAGGAGGAGAATTAATCTTATTATGTCAAAACTAGTTAATGCTAAAGCAATGATTCAAAGAGCCACTAAAGAAGGCTATGCCATTGCTCATATTAATACGAACAACTTAGAATGAACTAGAGCTATTCTATCAGCTGCTCAAGAAACTAATTCACCTGTTATTGTAGCAGCTAGTGAAGGTGCTGTTAAATACATGGGTGGGTATAAAGCTGTTTATCACATAGTAGATGATGCAATCAACAGTTTAAATATCAATGTACCAGTTGCTTTACACCTTGATCATGGTACTTATGAAGGTGTATTTAAAGCCCTAGAAGCTGGTTTTAGTTCTGTAATGTTTGATGGTTCTCACCTAGCTTTTGAAGAAAACTACGAAAAATCAATTAAAGTAATCGAAGCTGCTAAAAAATACGACGCTTCAGTAGAACTTGAAGTTGGGACAATTGGTGGTGAAGAAGATGGTGTTGTTGGTAATGGCGAATTAGCCAACCCACAAGAATGTAAGAAGATGAAAGACTTAGGCTGTGATATGCTAGCAGCTGGTATTGGTAATATCCATGGTATTTACCCAGAGTCTTGAAAATCATTAAACTTTGAAGTTCTAAGTGAACTTAAAAAAGCAAGTGATGCTTCTTTAGTACTACACGGTGGTAGCGGTATACCTAATGAACAAGTTAAAAAAGCAATTAGTTTAGGTGTAACTAAGGTAAATGTTAACACTGAATGTCAATTAGCTTTTGCAGCAGCTACTAGAAAATACATTCTAGAAGAAAAAGATCTTGATCAACACAAAAAAGGTTATGACCCACGTAAGATGTTAAAACCAGGGTTTGAAGCTATTAAAGCTACTTGTATTGAAAAGATCAAGTTATTTGGTTCAGAAAACAAAGCTTAGTTAATCTTGTATGCTAAAAGCAGGTATTATTGGATTGCCCAATGTGGGTAAATCCACATTGTTTAACGCGATTACAACCGCTAATAGCTTGGTTGCTAACTATCCTTTTGCAACAATCGAACCTAGCTTTGGAACCGTTGAACTAATCGATCAACGCTTAAACCAATTAGTTAAACAAATTGAACCAGACAAGATTGTTTATGCAACAATCATGTTTGTTGATATTGCTGGTTTAGTTAAAGGTGCCTCTAAAGGTGAAGGTTTGGGTAATAAGTTCTTAAGCAATATCCGTGAAGTTGATTGTTTAATTCACGTGGTAAGATGTTTTGATAATAAAAACATCACTCACGTGCATAATCATGTTGATCCTGTTAGTGATATAGAAACAATTAATTTAGAATTGATTATCTCAGATCTTGAGATCGTTGATAATCGCATTAACAAGCTTAAAAGAAAGTATGAATCAGGTGATAGCTCAGTAGCCGTTGAATACGAATTACTAACCAACATTAAAAAAACGCTTGAACAAAATAGGATGTTAGATCTATCTGAATTTAGTCAAGAAGAATTAACAATCATTAAGAACTTTAACTTACTAACAGCTAAACCTAGAATCTATGTTGGTAATATTAATGAAACATACCTATCAGATCCACTAAAAAGTCCACACGTTCAAGCGTTAGCTGAATTCTGTAAGAAAAACTCAGAACAATACTTAACGATCTGTGCTGAGATTGAACAAGAGATCTCTAACTCTTTAGCTCAAGAAAAGGAGCTAGAAGAAATCATTCAAATGTTCGGGATCGAAGAAACCGGGTTAAATAAGATTGCTTTTAAAGCTTATGAGATGCTTGGGCTATGTACTTTCTTTACCTATGGTAAGAAAGAAGTTAGAGCTTGAACATTTAAGAAAAACTCTTTAGCACCAACTTGTGCTGGTGTCATTCACTCAGACTTTGAACGAGGTTTTATTAAAGCCGAAGTAATTCATTGATCTGATCTAATCAAGTATGGATCTGAATTAAAAGCTAAAGAAGCTGGTAAACTTCGTCTTGAAGGTAAACAATACGTTGTTCAAGACGGTGATGTCATTAATTTCAAATTTAATGTTTAAAAAATTATTTAGTTCTATAGAATAAAATTTCTATAGATTGTAGTGTAGGGGATTACTTAATAATGGCTAAGAAGAATGCAATGACGACCACCAATGGCTGAATCGAAGCAATTTGTGGTCCGATGTTTGCTGGTAAAACAGATGAACTAATTCGCAAGATTAAACGTTATCAGTATGCTGATGTGAAATCATTAGTTTTTTCACCAGCTACTGATACTAGATCAGCTCAAGAGATTATTAATTCTAGGGATGGTCGCAAAATTAATTCGATTAAGATTAATAAAGCGTTTGAGATTTATGATTATGTTTTAGAACACAAACCTCAATTAGTGGGAATTGATGAAGTTCAATTCTTTGATGATTCGATTATTGAAGTAATCCAAACGTTAGCTGATAATCAAATTAATGTTATTGTGGCTGGATTAGATCGTGATTTTAGAGGTGAGCCATTTGGTCCAATTCCTAAGATCTTAGGAATTGCTGAAACAGTGATTCGACTAACTGCAATTTGTTCAGATTGTGGTGCTGAAGCTAGTCGAACTCAACGCTTGATTGATAACCAACCAGCGGACTATAATTCTGAAACAATTTTGATTGGTGATACCGAATCATACGCTGCAAGATGTCGCCATCACCACAAGGTACCTAACCGTCCAATCAACGATCAAACCAAGAACTTCAAACGTGCACTAAAAAATAATTTTGATAAAATAGTAGAGCAATCTTCAAAAGATTAAGATTGTGAAATTCTAATTTAGTGCAGAAGAACTTTTAATCATATAAAGTTCGTTATACTGCATAAAGAACATTAAAAATTTTTATATAGAAAGGTGTTGCTTGTGGCTAAAAAAGAAATCACAAGAATTGCCAAACTAGAACTAATCGGTGGTCAGGCTAAGCCTGGACCAGCTTTAGCTTCAGTTGGTATTAATATGGGTGAATTCACCAAACAATTTAACGATAAGACTAAAGATCGTAACGGAGATGTAGTTCCTGTTATTATTACTGCATTTAATGACAAGAGCTTTACATTCGAATTAAAGACAACTCCGGTTACGATCCTTCTAAAGAAGGCTGCTAAGATTGAAAGTGGTGCTAAAAACCCTAAAACTGAAAAAGTTGGAAAGATCTCTAGAGAAGAAGCTTTAAAGATCGCTGAATACAAAATGCCTGATCTTAATGCATACGATGCAGAAGCTGCTTTAAGAATGGTAGCTGGTACAGCTAAACAAATGGGATTAGAAATCGAAGGTGTCGATCCTGTTACTAAGAGCAAGAAAGGATCTAAATAGACGATGGCTAAGAAATTAACTAAAAAAACTAAAGCTGCGCTAAGTAGTTTTGATCCTAAACAAATCTATGATTTAGATCAAGCAATTGAAATTGCTAAAAAAACTTCAATCACTAAATTTGAAAGCTCAATTGATATCGCGATCAAATTAAACTTAGACACAACTAAAGCTGATCAACAACTAAGAGGGGCAATTTCATTACCTCACAACGTTTCAAAACCAATCAGAATTTTAGCAATTACTGATCAACAAGCTGAAGCTAAACAAGCTGGTGCTGATTTCATTGGTGAAATCGATAAGATTAATGAGATCAAAGCTGGTTGAATGGACTTTGATGTAATTATTACCAACCCTAAATTCATGATCGAATTAGGTAAACTAGGTAAGATCTTAGGTCCTAAGGGATTAATGCCTAATCCTAAGACAGGTACAGTTACTCAAGATATTGCTACAGCAATTACAGAATACCGTAAAGGTAAAAAAGAATACCGTACTGACACATTTGGTAATATCCACATGACTGTTGGTAAACAATCAACTGATACAAACAAGATTGTTGAAAACGCTAACGCATTAATCGATTTAATCAAATCAAGAAGACCAAGTGCTGTCAAAGGTGTTTATATTCAAAACATCTCAGTCTCATCAACAATGGGTCCAGGAGTTAAGGTTAAAATTAATTAGGTCTCCTAATTAATTTTTTTTACTATGAAACTAGTTGTTGGTTTAGGCAATCCTGGGTTTGAATACGAACACACTCGTCATAATATTGGATTTAAGATTGTTGACAAGTTGTTAGATGTTTTAAATCTAGAATTAGATAAATCCCAATTTAATGGGATTTATGTCAAACACCAAGATTTTATTATTGCTAAACCCTTAACTTATATGAACTTGTCAGGGAACTTTGTTCGTGAACTGGTTAACTTCTACAAGATTAAGCTCGATGATATCTTAGTAATTCACGACGAACTTGCTTTTAATCTTGGAGTAGTAAGATTAAAGCAAAACGGTTCAGCTAACGGACAAAAGGGTGTGGCTAATATCATTGATCAACTAGGCACCCAAAACTTTAAACGCCTGAGAGTAGGGATCAAAAACGAATACTTAAAAAATATCTCTTCTTTTGTTTTAAGTAAGTTCAGTCCTAATGAGGCAATCCTATTAGAAAGTGCAGTTGCTTCAGCTAGTGTGATTGCTTATGATTTTCTTAAATCAAATAAGAGCTTCAGCCAATTAATGAATGAATACAATCAATAAGAAACAATATTTAATTGGCGTATCCGGTGGTCCTGATTCGATCTATTTATTAGATCGATATCAAGATCAAATTAAAGTCGTTTGTCATGTTAATTACAACAAACGACCAACAGCACTACGTGACCAATTAATTGTTTCAGATTATTGTTCTAAACATAAGATTCCTTTAGAGATCTTGTCTATATCACCTTCACATCAATATCATAAGAACTTCCAAGATCAAGCTAGGAAGATTCGTTATGATTTTTTTTTATCTACTGGTTTAAAGTATCAATTAGATTCATGTTTGATTGCTCATCATAAAGATGATTTCTTAGAAACTGCAATTATGCAGTATAAAAAAAACCAAGAACTATTATTCTTTGGTTTGCATGAAGAATCAACTTATCAATCATTAAAAATATATAGACCTTTACTAGATTTTTGAAAAGATGAGATTCTATCTTATTTAGATAAAAATAAGATAGCTTTTGGAATTGATGAAAGTAATTTTTCATTAACGTATCAACGAAATAAGATTAGAGATAAATTAGGCAAATTAACTAAAGAAGAAAAACAAACTGAATTAGATTTTTTTCTTAAGCTAAATGAACAAAATCAGGATAGATATCAATCCTTAAAAGAATTTATGGATTCTTGGGATTACAACTATTCTAAGTTGATTAATTCACCAGAGTATTTCAATTTGCTTTATTTATGGTTATCTAAAAACGACATTAAGTACACCAAGAAAAAAGCAGAGAACATCTCAAGTTTTTTACAAAAGAAAAACAAAAAGCAATTCAGATTAAAGAATGGTGTTTTTCTAGCAAAGGAAGGCGCAAAACTTAAAATTGTTAAGTTATAGGATTTTTCTCGTTTATCAAAACAAGATTAATATCAGCGATTAAATTTAACAAAAATTAGTTTTTAATCTCTTATTAATTTAATAAATAAATTAATCAAAATTTTTGGTGAAAAGAATCTTCGTTTTGGATCTGAAAAAGTAAGGATCACTCAGAGTTATTTATTAAACTCAAATTAACCATTAGTATTGTTTTATGCTTATAGATTACGTTAAAATCCGTGATTATTCAATAAGCATAAAAGAAAGAGGTTATCCAAAACTATGGAAATCAATAAACCCGAGTTCGTCTTTATTGATCTTAAAGAAAACAAAAGAGACAATATCTTAAAAGAATTAGCTGTTCAAGCTGTTAAGCTTGATTTAGCAACTAATCAAGAAGAGCTATATCAAGCTTTCTTAGAAAGAGAAAAGGAATCATCCACAGCTTTACCAGATCTTTTTGGTATTCCCCATGCTAGAACTGCTGTGGTAAAACAACCAGCATTGTTGTTTGCAAAATTAAATGAAGCAGTTGAGTGGGATGAAGATAAAAAACAAGTTAAATATCTCTTCACAATTTTAGTTCCTGAAGATGCATCTAATACACATTTAGAAATTATCTCTAATGTTGCAAAACTAATTATGGATAAGGATGCTATTCAGAAATTAATTGCATCAAACGATCCAAAAGAAATTTCTAAACTAATTGTTTCTTATTTAAATTCAACAACTACAAAAGGATCAAATAACAACTCCGATAAGTTGATCTTAGCTTTAACAGCTTGTCCTGTTGGTGTGGCTCACACTTATTTAGCTGCTGAAAAACTTAGTGAAACAGCAACTAAAATGGGTTATCGCATTAAAGTAGAAACCCATGGATCAGTTGGAGCTAAAAACACTTTCAGCGAAGAAGATATAAAGAATGCCGATTTAGTGATTGTTGCTGCAGATATCGGTTTAGACACATCAAGATTTAGTAATAAGCGTGTGTTTCAAACTACAATCAAGCCAGCAATCCACGAACCTGAAAAGTTAATCAACGAAGCATTTAATAAAGCAACCACACTTAACCAAAAAGACACTAACCAAACAATTTTAGGTCAAGATGCTAAACGACCAGGAATTATGCGTCACATCTTAGCTGGTGTGTCTTATATGGTTCCTTTTGTAATTCTTGGTGGAATCTGTATTGCGATTGCGATCGGTGTAGGTAAACTAATCTATGGACAACAATACAATGCTGTAGAAGGTGACTTCTTCTTTTATCTATTAAAAATCGGTGTAGTCGCATTCACATTAATGATCGGTGCATTAGGAGCATATATTGCTAATTCAATTGGTGGAAGAGCTGCCATTGCTCCTGCATTTATTGTCTGTGTCTTAGCTAATACTCCTGAGGCAATCTTTCCCATTGCTGGCATTAAAGTAGTTACAGCAATGGGATTCATTGGATCAATCTTCTTTGGTCTAGCAATTGGCTTTACTGTTAAATGAATTAACACTTGAAGAATTAATAAAGCACTAGCACCAATCATGCCTGTATTTGTTATTCCTTTAGGTGTAGGATTGTTCTATGCATTAATAGCTATATTCGTATTAGGTGCTCCAATTGGATTTGTCATGGACAAATTCATTAAAGCTCTTGAAGAAGCTTTCAAAAACGGCAATATAGGTATTGGTTTAGGTATTGGATTAGGCATCTTAATTGGGGCTATGACTGGGTTTGATATGGGTGGTCCAGTTAATAAAGTTGCTTTCTTAACCTGTGCAACCTTGATTACTTCAAATATTTATGAACCAATGGGGATGATGGCTGCAGCCATCCCAATTGCTCCACTTGGAATGGGATTATGTACAGTGATCTTCCGTAAGAAATTCAACGAAGGTGAAAAATCACTTGGTATTAGTGCAATCTTGATGGGAACTATTGGAATCTCAGAAGGAGCTATTCCGTTTGCAGTTGCAGATCCTAAAAAAGCAATTATCTCAAACGTAATTGGTTCAGCTGTTGCTGGTGCTATTGCTGGTGCATTTGGTGTAACTTGTGCAGCTGCTCACGGTGGTCCAATTGTTGGATTCTTATTAGCAGTATCATCTAACAAACCACAAGGTTTAGCTTGAGGTTTATCATTCTTCTTCTTAGCTATTATTGTTGGTACATTAGTAACATGTTTCATGTATGGTTTCTGAAGAACTAAACCAGCAGAAGAAGGTATTGTATTACCTGTTAATAAATGAACTTTCTGAAGAAAGAAAAAAGCTAATCTTAATATCCAAGCGTAATTATGAAAAAGAAGATATTTAAAGATCAAAAACAAAAGAATAAGTTTTTGTTTTATTTATTGTTAGCAATTACTTTAATTGCTTTATTAGTAGGGATTATCTTATTGGCATTAAATACAGGTAATTATAATAACCAAGTATCTAGAACTAGGGATTATCTAGTTTTACAAACAGATAAAGCAGCAATAGAGAATGCTAATTTCAATATGCAAGGTTTAATGCTTGGTAAATTTAAAGATCTGTTATCGAACGTTAAGAACCAAGCTGAATTAAATACAACTGTGTCTCAAATTATTCAAAACAATAATTTGATTAGTACGATTGATGCTCCTGCATTTGCTTATGGAATATTCATGGTTTTAATAGGCATTCTAACTGGTTTTGCAACAATATTGTTTGGTAACAGTACATTTAATAAGAAATACCAAAAGGAAGATGTACAAGCCTAAGATTTTAAAACTCCGACCACATTTTGAATATCGTGTTTGAGCTGGAGATGAGATTAAAACATTTTTTAATCTAAAAGAAGACAAAATTGGCGAGGCTTGAGTTATATCAGCGTTTGAAAATAAGTCTGCAAAAGTGAGTGAGAATCAAACACTCTTAGAGTTTTATCAAGACAAGAATAACGCTTATTTCTTTAACTCATATAACTTAAAAAATGAGTATCCTTTATTAGCTAAAATTATCGATGCTAAAGCTGATTTATCTGTACAAATTCATCCAGATGATCAGTATGCAAAACAGTTTAATTCATTAGGCAAAACTGAGTGCTGATACATACTTGATACCAAAAAAGATAATGATATCGTTTTTGGTCATAAAGCTAAAACTGTTGATCAATTTAAATCAATGGTTGAACATAAACAATGAAATGATTTATTGGTTAACAAACCAATAGATAAAGATGATTTTATCTATGTTCCATCAAAAAAGATTCATGCGATTAAAGCTGATACTTTAATTTATGAATTACAACAATCATCTGACATTACCTATCGTGTATATGATTATGATCGTTTAGATCATGGTAAGAAACGTGAGTTGCATCTAGATCACGTTTATCAATTAGTAGATTGTCCAGATGTAGATTTAACTAAAGAGCAAATTAGCAATAAACCCAATTATTTGGTTGCTAATAATCTCTTTAATCTAGTTAAGGTTGAGAACGAAGGTAATAACGTTTACAAATTTGATGATGCTCAATGAATTCAATTAACAGTTATTAAAAATCATGGAACTATCAATGGGTTGCAAGCTAACTTATATGATTCGTTCATCGTTTCGCACAATGAACCGATTGTAATTGATGGTGAGCTAACTTGTTTGACATCTTACGTAACGGATAGAAAATAACTAAAATTTTCAAAATAATCGGTAAATATAAATATATTTACTATTCTATTTAGCTTTTCTTACTTGTAGAATTACTTCTTCTGTTGCTTCATATTAAACAACAAAATTCCTGTTGCTACAGATACATTTAATGATTGGATTTTCTCTGTGTACATAGGGATCTTTACTTGATAATCAGCATTCTTAATAAGTTGGTTCGAAACACCTTTTTGTTCATTACCAACTATTAAAATAGATTTCTTCGCGTATTCCAAATTATAGTCTTGCGCTTCGTCACTAAGGTTTGAAACATAAGATCAATAACCATACTTTTCTTGTAGATCTTTTATCGCATAAGATAAGTTGGCAACCTCGATTAAATTAAGATAAAAACATGCACCTAGTGATGTTTTAATCACAGTATTATTAATACTTACTTGGTTATCTTTTTTGAAGATTACTCCTAATACGTTTGCTGCCAAACAACTTCTTAAGATCCCTCCAAAATTCCCAGGATCTTGAATTTGATCTAAAACAACGATAATCCCTTCTTGTTGATCTTTAATCTTTTCACAAAACTCGTTAAAAGATATTGTTAACGAATTAGTGTCAATTTCAGCAACAAAACCTTGGTGATTAAGATTATTGCGGTATTGATTATCAAATCACTTAAGTGTATGAAGTTCGTATTCAAGTTTTTTTTGCTTGATTAATTTAAGCAAAGTATGATCTTCTTTATGTAAATAAACTTTTTTAATCTTAAGGTTGTTAATTAAACCTTCGTAAACAGCATTATACCCAAATAGGGATAATCATTCTTTTTTTTGTTTATTCGCGTGTTTATTGTTATATTGAGGTTTGAATTGATCTTTCATTAGTTATAGAACTTTTTTATTAATCAATTTGTTTCTAATTGAATCGGCTTTTTCGTAGTCTTTGTTGTTTAACAATTCAGTCCATTGTTTGATCTGACTATTAATCTGTTCGTTATGAATCATTTCTGGAACAATTCCATAAATTTCCAAACATCAAATCAGTTGTTGATAAGCTCAGATATTTTCATCAATTTTTTTATAAGCAATTGATTCATTTAGAACTTTAATTAAATCTCAAATTACTTTAGTAGCATTAGCAAAATTTAAGTTATCAAATAAAGCTTGCTTAAATTCATCTGATGTTAATGAACTATTTGGAATATTGTGATTGTTAGCAACCA
Source organism: Mycoplasma tullyi (assembly GCF_014068355.1). Classification (NCBI taxonomy): domain Bacteria; kingdom Bacillati; phylum Mycoplasmatota; class Mollicutes; order Mycoplasmatales; family Mycoplasmataceae; genus Mycoplasma; species Mycoplasma tullyi. Next base: position 827,378 of record NZ_CP059674.1, read on the forward strand.
GATAAGTTCTAAATCGATTTATCGTGCTAGTAATCTTATCAACATCTTTTTGAGCAGACTTAATGATTGTTCCATCAAAGTTTAATGGTTGAGTGTGAGATGTATTATAAAACACTCAACGGATCGCTCGATAATTGTGTGATTCAATTAAATGCTTAACATAAATAAAGTTGTTAAGCGATTTTGACATCTTTTCATTATCTATTAAAAGATAACCTACATGTACTCAACAATTAGCTAAATTTTTATCATATAACGCTAAATTTTGCGCATTTTCGTTTTCATGGTGAGGGAAAACTAGATCGATTCCTCCACCATGAATAGTGAATCCTTTTTGGTTAAATTCTTGATCAATAATATAAGCACATTCTGTGTGTCAACCTGGTCGACCTAAACCAAATTTTGAATTTCATTTAATACCATTAACCGTTTTCTTTCATAAAACAAAGTCATTTGGACTTGTTTTGTTTTCGTTGCTTTTAACTCTGATTCCGCTAATTTGTTCATCTAATTTACGTTTAGATAGAACTCCGTAAGTCGGAATCTTAGTAGTATCAAAATATAGATCACCATCTAGCTGATAAGCATACTGCTTATCATAGATTTTTTCAATGTATTCAATGATCCCGTTCATTACGTCAGTTACTTTAACAATTTTAGGTAACTTAATATTAAGTTTTTCTAAGATTTCTAAATAAGCAGATGTGTATTTTTTAGTAACTTCTTCTTCATTTAAATTCAAGCGTTCTGCTTGATTAATAATTTTGTCATCAATATCTGTAATATTGTGAACAAAATTAACTTTTTTATCTGCGTGTTCAAGCAATTTTCTTAGAACATCAAAAGTAACTATTGGTCTTAAGTTACCAATATGAATATGATCATAAACAGTTGGTCCACAAAGATAGATATTTACTTCATCTGTATCAATATCTATGTTTGTCTTAGTTAGGGTGTCGTACAGTTTCACAGTTAATAGTTTGTTAAATTATGTGTTTCTAAAGAAACACTTTATACATCGTTAATTTTATATTTTTAGAATTATTTTATTAAGAATTAGTAAGAAATATTGTTAGCTATATAACTATCTAAGTTTTCTTTGAAAACTGAATAATTTGTTAAAAATTAAATGAAGTTAAAATTTATTTATCAGCGAAAAAACCGGTAATTTTTAACTATTTACTTAATCGATTTTGAAAATAAATCTTGTTTTTATTGGTTTCAAATTTCTTCCTTAATGACAGGAATACTTAATTCTTTAGCTTGATTAATTTTTTTAATAGTTGGATTAGAACCAGCTAATACAAAATCTACGTTTTTAGAAACACCACTAACAAACTTGATTTTGTATTTTAATGAGAGCTTCTTGATAATTTCATTTCGTGAGATGTTAAACGATCCTGTAATCACAAACTTCTTGTCATAGTAAATAGATGAAGTATCTACTAAATCGTCGTTGATTTCATCTTTTGTCTGAATTCCTAATTTTTTAAATTCTTCGATTAATTCTCAGTTTTTATCGTCTGAGAAAAAACTGAATAATGAATTAGCTGTAATACTGCTAATATCAGCTAATCGCATGTAATCTTCAACCTGAAGTGGTCTTAGTAGATCAATATCGTTATAAGTATTAGCTATCGATTTAGCCGTAGCTACTCCAATAAATTTAATGTTAAGTGCAGCTAACAAACGATATAACTCTCGGTTTTTGGAATCATTAATACTATTAATTAACTTATTGAACGATTTTTCTTGAAACCTAAAATTGTATTTCAGTTTTGACTTAGAAAAATCTTTTTTAAGTCAAGGTTTAATAATCAGATCTTTATATTGTTCTAATTTGTAAATATCTAAAACATTACTAATAAAAGTTTGTTCTTCGTTATCTAATAGATCATATAATGGAATGTCTTCAGTTGTTTGTTGATCAGTGATCAATTGATTAGCTTCTCTAATTACATCATTAACCTTGGTGTTAAATAAAACACTTAGTGTGCTTTCACTTAAACCTTCAATATTCATTATTGGTTTAGAACAATAATAGATTAGATACTGTAATTGTTTTTGTTTACATTGATCATTATTACAGTATCAATCTACTTCTTCATCTTTGTTTACTAAAAGTTGATGACATCTTGGACAGTTGTAATCAAACTCAAGTTTTTTAGCATTCTTAGGTCGTTTATCTAGATTAACTCCAATTACTTTAGGGATAATTTCAGCAGCTTTAATTAGATAAACATAATCGTTGATTCTAATATCTAAATCGTTTATATATTCAAGATTATGTAATGTTGCATAGGTAATTACTGAACCTTCTAGTTCAACTGGACTTAATTGCGCAACGAATGTTAATTTACCAGTTCTACCAACATTTAGAATGATATCTTTTAGTTGGGTTTCAACTTGTGTCGGAGCAAATTTGTAAGCAATTGCTCACTTAGGAAATTTAGAAGTATAACCAATCGTTTCGTAATCCTTAAAGTTGTTATATTTGATTACCGCTCCATCGATTCTGTAATCTAGATTGTTTTTATTTGCTTCTAATTCTTTAACACTGTTATAAAGTTCTTTAATGTTGCTAAACAACTTAATCTCCTTAGCAACATTAAAGCCTCATTCTTTTAATTGTTGAATAACTTCATATTGAGTTTTAAACCCAAGCTCGTAAGCGTTAGGAACATAATAAAAGAACGCATTAAGCTTGCGTTTAGCTACTTCACTAACATCAATGTTTCTTAAGCTTCCAGAGGCATAGTTTCGTGAATTAGCAAACTTCTTATCTTCATCTCTTGTAGCATTAATTGCTTCAAAATCTTGGTTGCTTACATAGATTTCCCCGCGAATAACCATCTTTTTGATATCCGTGTTAATTTTTAATGGAATTGATTTAATCGTCTTGATGTTAGCGATCACACTCTCACCAACAACCCCGTCACCTCTTGTAAGCGCTTCAGTCAACACTCCATCAATATAGATTAACGAGATTGATAAGCCATCAATCTTAGGTTCTAAAACGTATGGATTATCTTCTTGTTTGCTAACTTTAGCAATATTTTCATTAAAGTTAAGCAACTCGTCAAAATTAAAACAGTTACCTAACGATAACATCAAGTAATCGTGTTTAACTTTAATGAACTTATTACTAATTGATGAGCCGACTCTTTGAGTCGGAGAATAACTTAAAACATATTGAGGGTATTTACTTTCGTAATCTAATAGTGTTTTATAAGTACTATCATACACCTCATCTGAAACACTGGGATTAGATAAAACATAATACTCATGTTCTCATTTAGTTAATCTTTTAACTAAATCTTGGATTATCTTTTTAATACTCTCGTTTTTCTTGTCAATCATATTTGATAAACTAACGTTAACTTCTTATTAAATAAAAAAAGAGTGCTAAATGGCACTCCTGTTAAGATTTGTATCAGTGCATGATACAAATTTTTATTTCGCTAATTCAATTAATTAGCTATGCAATATCGTTTAAATTATTAATGGAGCAGATGACGAGAATCGGACTCGCGTCTAAACCTTGGCAAGGTCTCGTTCTACCATTGAACTACATCTGCGCCCAAATATTTTAACACAAATAAATTATCTTATACCTATAGCGCCTGAGTGATTAGTCAAACTTAATGTGACAATAACCAGTTGGATTTTTTTCTAAATAATCTTGGTGGTAGTCTTCAGCTTTAGAATAGTTTTGCAATCTCAAAACTTCGGTAACAATCGGTTTAGAATATCTTCCTTGAGCTTGAGCTAATTTAGATTTGATCACAGTTTCATCATCATCGTTAACAAAATAAAATCCACTACGATACTGAGTTCCACGATCATTTGCTTGGTAATTCAAAGTTGTTGGATCAACAACTTTTAAAAACAGATCAATGATCTCTTCTAAACTAATTACTTGATCATCATAGGTGATTTCAACCGTTTCAACCCCACCAGTTAACCCACTACATACTTCTTTATATGTTGGGTTTCTAAACTCAGGTTTGTAGTTGGCATAACCTACAGAAGAATCAATAATTCTTTTGGTTCTTTTAAAGTATTCTTCTACACCCCAAAAACAACCACCTGCTAAATATATTTTCTTAACCATATTTATTCTTTCTTACTTTGTAAGACTAAAGGCATCCCCTATATCTTTAAAGTTTTCTTGGTTATAATTATTAAATATTATTATTTTTTGTGCTGGGATTGAATGTTAAATAAAATCTTAGAATATTATTTTGAAGATAACGAGTTAATTAGGGGTAAAAACCTAGTTAACCGTAAAACTGTTAAATTAACTTATCAACAAGATAACAAACTACTAGTTTTAAGTGCAAGAATTAACGACGACACAGTTGTTGTTAATACTAAGGTAACTGTTAATGGCAGTAATGAAAAGTTAATTGATATCTCTTGTGATTGTCCATCACGACTAAAGTATTGTCGTTATGTAGCAGGAACAATTTATTGCGCTTATGTGCAATTAAAAACGCTTTTTGATCAAGAACAAGAAGCTAATAAAAAACAAGAGATTATCTTAAATAATAATAAGATTCGTCAAACTAAGATCAATCCAAAAGACAAAGCTTACTTTAGTATTGAAAAAATTAAAAAGAACTTTAATACGATTAAACTAGCCGTTTTTTTAAACGTAGATTCTTATAAGTTTAAGTTAGTTAATGAGAACTATTTTTTATTAAAACAAGGCTGAATGAATGAAGATGAAATTAGCTTTTATGTTTGTTATGAAAAAGCTAAAACACCAGCCAAAATCTTAAAACTCAAGATTGATAGTGATGCGATCAATTATCAAGATCTTTATATGTTTTGATACCTTGTGTATCTAGCTAACATTAACAATCTTGATGAAGAATCATTCTTATCTGAAGGGTCATACTTACATAGTGAATTTAGACTAAACAACCATGGGTTGTATGCATTACATGATCTAGATAGTTTTAAGAGGTTTCTAGAAACATATGATTCATCATATGAACAAGCTAAATTAGATGATGATCTAATTAATGAGATTAATGCTTGCTTTAATGAATGTGGTTTTATTGTTAGTAATAAGAAGATTGAAAACCGAATCTTATTAACAAGTGAAAGAAACGATCTATGTGCTTTTAATATTGAAAGCTTTGTTGACAAAAAATGAGGTCATTATTTAACTCATAATTTAACTAAAGACAATAAGTTAGTTATCAACCCATTTAATAAGATTTTGAATCAGAACAACCTTAACCACGAGTTGTTAAATAAGGTTTCGATTGCTTCTAAAGAGTTTTTAAATTTCTATATTTATCTAACCAAGATGGGATTTGATAATATCTATTTAGATGATCAAAAGAAGATTCTTAAACTAGTTGATTATTTACCTCAAGCTGGGCTTGTACTTGGATTTGATAAAAAGAAAAATGGTTTAACAACCAGTTTAGTTTTTAACTACAAACGAGATAATGAAAATAATATCGTTTATTTTGAAGACCAAAAGGTACTTAAAAATAAACGGCTTCATTTATATGAAGAAAACACGTATGACTTTTTCTTTAAAAAAGTGATTGATAAACGTTTATTAACACGTTTAAAGAAGAACACTCTAGATCTAAATGATCTAGAAGAATTGCGAGAATTAAGTAATTACTTTAATAGTGATCAGTTCCAAATTAAGGTTTTAGAACCTTATACTAAAGAACTAAAACTAAAGTTTGATATCAACGATTTTAAAAAGATTGAAACCCAAAACAATCTAATTAAAATCACGTTATCAAACTTCCCTTACGAATTTGATTTTATTAAGGATATTGTGGCTAACTATTTAGTTGCCAAGCAAATTTATATAATCAACGACGGTTATTATTGTTTAAATGATCCTGACAATGCAGCATTCTTAGAATTCTGATCTAAGTTTGATTTCTTTGGAGTTAGAAAGGTTAATTCTAAAACAATCGCTATTAGTAAATACCGATTGTTAGATCTTTATAATGCTTTCAAACCATATTCTGGTTATTTTAAAAAGATCGCTAATAAAAACATCCGCGAACTAATCGATGGATTAGTTAACAACACTTTTAAAGATGATTTAACGATTCAAAAACCATTTGATAAGCTTTTATGACCTTATCAAAAAGAAGGTCATAAGTGATTAAGAATCTTACAAAAGTTTGGTTTTGGTGGAATTATGGCTGATGATATGGGATTGGGTAAAACCATCCAAATGATCTCAGTTATTTCCCAATATTATAAGGACCATCCACATGAGATTAAGCAAAGTTTAATCGTAGCACCTGCTTCATTATTATTAAATTGAGCAAGTGAATTTAAAAAATTCGATCCAGATTTAGATGTGGCTACGATTTCTGGAAATGCAGAGAATCGTAGAGTAATCATCAACTCAAGAAATCATCTTGTAGAAATTACCACCTACTCAGCCTTTAAAAAAGACTGTGCACTTCATGCTAAAAAAGATTATGCTTACATTGTACTAGATGAAGCACAAAGCATTAAAAATGCTTCATCAATCTTATCTAAAGATATTAAGAGTCTCAGTGGAGCTCATAAGGTTGCTTTAACTGGAACAGTGATTGAGAATAGATTAGCTGAACTATGATCAATCTTTGATTTTGTTTTACCTGGATTTTTTGGTTCAATTACGGAATTCAATCTTAACTATGCTAGTCAAATCGAACGCGATGATGGTGTTAATGTAGAAGTTTTAGAACGCTTAAAGAAAAAGATCGCTCCATTTATTCTTAGAAGAACTAAAGATAAGGTTTTAAAAGATTTACCACCCAAAACACAATCTGATTTATTAGTAGGATTATCTAATGATCATATGAACTTCTATCATAAACGAGAAAAAGAAGTTAAGGATCAAATCTTAAAGATTGTTCAGAATAAAGATCAATCTAAAAAAGGATTGGGAATCATGTTGGCTAAACTCTTAAACGAGTTACGTCAAATCTGTTGTTCCCCAAAACTACTTGACTCTAATTTTAACGGTGAAAACGTTAAATTTGTGGCTGCTATGGACATTATTAATAATGCCATTAAGAGCAACAAAAAAACCTTATTGTTTAGTCAATACCTAGGTGTAATTAGCTTGTTCAAAAAAGAACTAGAAGCAAAAAATATGAAATACTTCATTCTTACAGGTGATACACCTAAAGAAGTAAGACTTCAATATGTTAATGCTTTTAATGATTCAGATGAACCTGCTGTATTCATTGCTTCACTAAAAGCTGGTGGTGTGGGATTAAATCTAACAGGAGCTGAGATCGTTATTCATTATGATCTATGATGAAACCTAGCACTTCAAAACCAAGCAACCGACCGCGCTCACAGAATCGGACAAAAACACCACCTTCAAGTTTATCGAATTATTGCTGCTAATACGATCGAAGAACGTATTGTTGCTATTCAAGAACGCAAGAAAGAACTGGCCGCTAAATTAATCCAAGAAACTGATAATAGTTTAAGCTGATTAAACATTAAAGACATCTTGTCTTTATTCAACTAAATTATCTTGATAATTTAGTACTTTCATAAATCTAAATAGAAAAATAAATTTAATGATTTATCATTAATTCAATGAAGATTGATCATTATTTTTATCGTTATCAATTTAAGATCTAAAATATGTTTAAATACTTATCTGATAAAAATTTAGTAGATAGTTGTTTTGCTTTAGCTAATGATATTATCAAACACTTGCAAATTGATTTAGCTAGACAATCAATTGATACTCAGATCTATTTGATAGCTGAAACAAAAGAAAAACTAACCTGTAATAAGGAAGATGTTAATTTTGATTTCGATTTCGTTTTAAAACTTTTAAAACCTGCAATTGCACTAAAAAATCGAACTAATGATCAATTAAAGAATGATATTAAAAAGTCATTCGAACACGTACTAAAAAACCAATTTCAACAAAAAGAAGCTGTAGTAGAACCTACTACAAGTGGTTTTAGTGTTGCTAATGTTGTTCATAAAGATTTTCCTGAACACAAGTTTTTCCTTGATATTGTTATCTTTAAATTTGATGGAAGAAATTTCTTTATCTTAAAAGAACACAAGAACGGTGTTAATGAAGTTTGAACCAAAACAAAGAGTTTAAAAGAACTTGTTTATCGTATTGAATTAGTTGAAAACGAACCCGTTGCTTGAGCTAATTTCAAGGAAAGATATTTGTATTGAAAAACTAAATATCTAGAAGATAATAAAGAACGACCTTCGTCATTTAGTTGTAAACTCCAAGCACTTAATGACGCGTTCAACAAGTTCTGACAAGATCAATAAATGGTATATAAAAAAAATCCGATCTTCTTAATTTATAGATCGGATTTTTTTATTGTTATTAGTTAGCTCTTACGTTAGAAGGTTTATCTAATTTATCACCTATTGGATTTAAAGTTGGATCAACTTTAAAGACTTTAGGTTCATAACCATGTTTAGCTACTTCTTCAGGTGAAGCCAGAATCACATTAGCACCAAAAGCAATTCCGCGAACAACTGATGCTAACCCTGGATCGGTTACAACAATAGTTTTAAACGATCCACCCATTCGAGCATATTTAATGAATGTTGCTAAATCACCAGCATCCCTTAAATCACTAGCTTTACCTAATAAGATTAAACTGTCTGGTTGTTTTAATTCAGTTCCTCTACCAAAGGTAATATATTTACCTCGTTCAGGTTGATATGACATAGCACTTGTTCATTGTGAACCATTAAACTCTGAAACATTATATACTAAGTGGTCACCTGATTCATCACTAGTAATTAAATCTTTAGATAATCTAACAATCTTTAAGTTAGCATCTCTAATATTTAATCCTCTAAATGAACGAATAATTGGTGCATCTGAGAAATCTCAAACTACAGGCTTACCACCCTTACCTTGGAACTTACCATTAAAGATACGTTCATTTCTACGGTTAAATGCGATATCAATGCCTTCTTGAACACGTGAGTAATCATCGTTACGATCGAATTTTAATGCTTCAAAGATTGGTGTTGAAGCAACTACAGTTCCAGGAACATAAGGATTAAATCCACCAACGTTATAGTTATTTGTTGAAGGAATAAAGTTCGTGTGTTTAAGCGCTAGTGGGTTTAGTCCTCAAAGATCGGTATTAACTGTTCCAGTAGTATAAATATTAAGTTCGTCTAATCTGCGATCTTCTAATGCTAATAATGAACTAGTGTTTGCATTTTCAAAGAAAACGGTTAATAATTTAACATTCTTAGGTAATGCCTTAATAATGTCATAAACATCGCGGTTAGTTGATGTTTTACCAATGTTGGTTAACACAACACCAATATCTTTAGTGGTGTCAGCAGCCTTTTTCAAGAACTCAATAAATTTGTTATAACCTGAAGTGTTGTCTACATCTAGAACAAACACATTAACAGGTTGTTTGTTCTTGTAGTAATCTTCAGATTTATCTGTAGGAGTGTAATGTCTTACAGTAATACCATCATCTGCGGTAATTCCGTATTTCCCACTATTAATAAATTCTTGTGTTTGATCAGTTTTTGTTCAACCACGATAATCACCATCAAGGATACCCTGTGGATTTTCGTTATATTGTCAGTTAGGAGTACCTAGAAGTTTTTTCTCATTAACCTTAATATAGTAATTTAATAAAGGATTCTCTGAAGGATCTTTATAACCAAAAGTAACTGAAACGTTTGGTAAGGTAATATTTAAAACACGGTTAGCTTTAGCTTCAGATAAGATAAAGTCATCACTAAGAGCGCTGAAAGAATTTAAAAAGTCTTGATAAGGGTATTCAGTTCTACCAGGTTCATCTCTTTTTTTGAATAAAGAATTTCAATAAAAATCAAAATAATCAGGATTATTCTTATATCCAATGGTGTTTTTGAATAATTCTTTATTAGCTACAGTGTTAGCTGCTAAACCCTGAGATAGTATATTTCTAAGCGTGTTTAAGATGTGCTTCGATTCACCCACTAACGCTCCAACTTTGTCACCAAAAGCTGCTTGGACACTTGGATCGTATGGTAAAACTGGAGTTGTTTGGTCAAGGTTGTAATTAGTTTTTTTGTAGGTAACAGCTACTGGATCTGGTAAAGGTTGAACTTCAGGTACAGGTGTAGGTTTAGGTTCTGGTGTAGGTTCTGGTTTTTTCTCAGGTGTAACTATTGGAGTTTGTTTTACAACAGGTTTAACTTCTTTAGGAAGGTTTAAATCACGATTAGAGTTGTACTGACTGTCAGTAGAACCGCCTTTATCTAATGTAACTGTATTACTTCTTTGAATTAAGTTACTTGAATTATTTTCACGAGAGTTTGAATAAACTACTCCAAAAGTAGTACTTCCAGCTACTAATATTGATGTAGCTGATAAACTAATTAGTTTTATCAGTTTTCTTTTTTTAGAGCTTATCATTTAAAACTATAGACCTACACTTAATATAATAACGATCAACCTTAACCTTCCAGTTTTTTAATATCTTGGATTGTAAATTAAATTCTTAGTTTAACTAACACATCCTATTTAGTTGGTTTAATTGGATCACCAATCGCATTTAGTTTTGGATCAACTGTAAAGGTTTTTATTTGATATTTATCTAATGTTTCTAAAGGTACAACATGAACAGTGATGCTGTTTCCTTCTGAAGCCGCAGCTGCTTGAATTTCATTAGCTAAGAACTGAGTAGAAACAAAAACATCTTTAAATGCACCACTGTTTGTTGCATATTTAACGAAAGTTTTTAGGTTATCTAAACCTTCTTGTTCAAGGGTGTTTTGAGCACCTCTTAGAACTAAAGCACGCGGTTGGGCAATCTCAGTTCCACGACCAAAGCTAATCTTTAATTTATCACCAGGAGCTCCACGGTATCTCATGGCTGCTGTTCATTGTGAGTGATTAAACTCATTTAAGTCATAAGTAACAAAACTGTTACCCATATTATCTGTATCAATTAAATCAGCTGATAATCTTACAAATCTTAATTCAGCATCACGAACATTAAGGTTTTTTAAGTTTCTAATAATTGGCGCGTCTGCAAAATCCCAAAAGATTGGTTTAGCACCTTGACCTTGGAAATTACCTTGGAAAATTCTTTCACTTCTACGATCAAACGCAATATCGATACCTTCTTGAACACGTTTATAATCATCGTTACGATCAAATTTTAGAGTCGTAAAGATTGGCGTTGAACCAATTGTTGTTCCTGTCGCGTAAGAATCACCAAACCCAGCAACGTTATAAGCTAACAACGATGGGATAAAGTTAATGTGTCTGATTGCTAATGGATTAATACCTCATAGATCGGTATTAACTCTACCAGTGGTATAGATATTTAATTCTCTTAGTTTTCTATTTTCTAAAGCTAATAACGAAGTAGTATTAGCCCCATCTAAGAACACTGTAAGTGTTTCAACATTTTGTGGTAAAGCTTGAAGAATGTCATAAACGTTTCTTGTTGTGTTAGTTTTACCAACATTTCTTAGAACCACACCAATCTTTTTGTTTGGTTCTTTTTCATAAACTTTCTTAATAAATTTAATGAATTTATCATACCCAGATGTGTTATCAACATCTAGTTCAAAGACATTAAGATCATCTTTGTTTTTGTAATAAGGATCATCCTTATTAGTTGGAGTGTAATGCCTTACTTGGATACCATCATTACCATCAATACCATAATCTTTATCATTGATGTATGTGTTAGTAATATCTGTTTTAGTTCAACCTCTAAAATCACCATTGATGATATCAGATGGGGTTGGGTTGTATTGATAATTAGGATAACCTAAAACCTTGTATTCGTTAACCTTTTTGTAGTAATTATAAACCGGGTTATCTCCGTCATTTTCATAACCATATGAGATATTAATTGAGTTTTCATTAAGGTTAATTCTTCAAGTTCGATTAGCTTTCGATTCGTCTAATAAGAATTTATTGTTACCTAAATCAAGGTTGAAAGCTAATAGCAGGTCATCAATCGGTTTTTGACCTCTATCATTTTTAGTAAATAAAGTTTTTCAGATATTGTTAAAAAACTCTGTACTTCCTTTATATCCAGATATTTGTCTGAAGGCATCTCTAGCGGCATCATCAGTACCACCACTATTAATTGCTTTTAGTAATTCATCTCTTGCTTTTGTTAACGAAGCTCTGGTTTTACCTAATAAAGCTTGTGCTTGTTGGTCGTTTAAGACTTGTCTACTTGGATCGTTAGGTTGTTGAGGCGTGTTTTTGTCTAAATTGTATTCTTGTTTTTCGTAAGTAACGTATTGGATTTGGGTGTTAGCTGCTAAATTATTAGTAGTCGCAGGTGGTGTTGGCTCTGGTTTTGGTTCTGGTTTTTTTTCTGGAGGATTAATTGCTACTGGTTTTTTTTCTGGTACTTTTGGCGCATTTTCCAGATTAAAATCACGATTCGAATTTTGCGAAGCGTCGGTATTTGCAGGACTACTATCTAATGTAACCTGATTAGATCTTTGGATTAAACTTGTTTGAGAATCGCTTTTATAGGTCGAATAAACAATTCCTAAAGTACTAGCAGCACCCAGAGTAATAGAACCAGTACTAAAAGCAATTAATTTGATGATTTTTCTTTTTTTAGAGCTGACCATTTTAATAATTTGACAAAAACAAGCTCATCAAAACAACTATAAATCGTAAACTATCATCTATATTAAATTATTATAACCTATATTGTTAAACTGTGGAATTATTAGTCTTTTATGAAATATTTAGTTCTTTGGTGTTCTTAATGGTCCACCGATTGCATTAACTGTATTATCCTTAGTAAACGTTAGTTTTTTAAACTCGTTAAGTTTATCTACTGAGAACACAGTGTAATTAATATCGTTCATTTGAGAAGCTGCTGCAGCTTTTAATTGTTCACCTAAAGCAGCATTAGTTACAGCAACGCTTTTAAATGCTCCAGCGTTAGTTGTGTATTTAATGAATGATAATAGGTTATCTAAACCTTCACGTTCTAATGTACTAACATCACCTCGAAGCACTAAAGTGCTAGGTTGAGCGATCTCAGTACCACGACCAAAGTAAATATATCGTTTTAAGAAACTTGGCTGGTACTGCATAGCAGCTGTTCATTGAGAGTGGTTAAAGTCTGATAAATCATAAACGACAAAAGTAGTACCGCTTTGATCAGTTTGAACAAACTTATTAGATAATCTTACTTGTCTTAATTGAGCATCACCAACATTTAAGTTCTTTAAGCTAGAAATAATTGGTGCATCAGCAAAGTCTCAGAACACTGGTTTTGCACCATCTCCTTGGAAATTACCTTGGAAGATTCTTTCGCTTCTACGTTTGAATGCAATATCTAATCCTTCTTGAACACGTGCATAGTCATCATTACGATCAAACTTTAAAGTCGTAAAGAGTGGGGTTGAACCTGTTGTTAATCCTTTAGGGAACGGATCAAATCCACCATTGTTATAAGCTAATAATGACGGGATAAAGTTAATGTGTTTGATCGCTAATGGGTTAATACCTCATAGATCGCTATTAACTACACCAGTAGTATAAATATTTAACTCTCTTAGGTTTCTATCTTCTAAAGCTAATAGTGAAGTAGTATCAGCACCATCCAAGAAGACAGTTAGAGTTTCAATATTAGGTGGTAAAGCTTTAAGAATGTCATAAACGTTTCTAGTAGTATGTCTCTTACCAACATTCTTAAGCGTTACACCAATCTTACTATTCTTGTCGTTTTCATAAACTTTATTAATAAAGTCAATGAATTTTTGATAACCTGAAGTGTTATCAACATCTAAGATGAACATCTTTAAATCTGGTTTGTCCTTATAATAATCGTTTGTTTTATCATGAGGACTGTATTTTAATACTTGGATACCATCACTGTTATCGATTCCATAGGTTCCATTAGTATATTCGTTTGTAACATCAGATTTATCTCAACCTTGGAAGTTACCATTAATAATATCATCTGATGTTGGGTTAAATCTTAAATTAGGAGTACCTAAAACTTTATAAGCATTAACTTCTTGGTAGTAATTTTTTACTGGGTTATTACTATCATCTTTATAACCAAACGAAACATTGATTGAGAAGGCATTTTTAGTATCACCATTAAAGTTAATTCTTCAAGTACGGTTAGCCTTAGATTCACTCATTAAATCAGCATTCAATCAGTCATTAATTGAATTAAGAAATTCTTGAGCTCCTGTTTGACCTCTTCTATCGTTTGAAAAGATCTGTTTTCAAATATCGTCAAAGAAATTTTTGGCAGCATCCGTGCCTGATGTTTTAAAAATTAGATCTCGAGTTTCAGTATCTTCAGCGCCTTTACCACTTTTGATTAGGTTAGCTAATCGATCTCTAACATTAGTTAAGGTTTTAACAGTTTCTGCATATAAAGCAGCTGCTGCTTCATCACTAATTGTTTGTCTACTTGGATCGTTAGGCTGTTGAGGTGTTTTTTTGTCTAATCTATATTCTTCAGGAGTGTAAGTAACATATTTGATTTGTGTATCTTGAGCTAACAAATCAAATAAAGAAGCTTCTCTTTTAGGTTGTGGTTTAGGTTCTGGTTTAACTTCTGGCTTTTTTTCTGGAGGATTTACAAGAATTGGTTTATTATCTGGTTTTGGTTGCTCTTTTGGCAAATTAAAATCACGATTCGAATTTTGCGAATCATTAGCTCCATCTGATCCTTTTTCCAACTGAACACTATTAGTTCTTTGGATTAACGATGCTTTAGAGTTATTTTCAGTTGTTGAATAAACTATTCCAAATGTACTAGCAGCTCCTATAACAATAGAAGATGAGCCAATTGATACTAATTTAATGATCTTTCTTTTTTTAGAACTTAACATTTATCGATGTTTTATTTTAAAGTAAAAGCTCATTAAATAACTATAAATCTTTTGAATCTATTAAATAGAGTTAGAACCTATTATTATTTATTATATCGAATTTTAGTTGAACAGTGATTATAACTAAATAACCAGGACATAAAAAATTTAAGCTTTTAGTAAAGCTTAAATTAAATCACGAATCTTATTTAGTTTTATTTAAAGGGATTCCAATTGGGTTTAAGTTTGGATCAATATGGAATACTTTAGGTTTGTATTTTTCTAATTTACTAGCATCTACAACAATCACTTGTGGTTTAGTTCTTCAACCTTTAGCAGCTGAATTAATTGCATCAGCTACAGCTTGAGATGAAGTAAATACTTTTTTAAATGCCCCACCAGTTGTTGCATAATGAACAAATTGGGTTAATTCAATTACACTACCTTGTTCTAAGTCTTTAGCTTCACCTTTTAAGATTAATGATTCAGGTTGTAAGATCTCAGTACCTTTACCAAAGTAGATATATCGATCATTTGAAGGTCCCCTGTATCTTAAAGCTTGATCAAATTGAGCATGATTGAACTCGCTTAGATCATAAGTAACCAACATGTTACCATTTTCATCGGTATCTATTAACTCTGAAGATAAAGTTAATTCTCTTAATTCAGCATCATGAACATTAATGTTTTGTAATGTTCTAATGATTGGGTCACTTGAGAAGTCTCAAGCTACTGGTTTAGCACCTGCACCTTGGAAATAACCTTGGAAGATTCTTTCATTTCTTCTAGCTTTAGCGATATCTAAACCTTCTTGAATACGTTTGTAATCATCATTTCGATCAAACTTTAATTTACCAATAATAGGAGTTGAAGCAACAGTTGTTCCTCGTGGATAACCCCCAACATTGTAAGCTAATAATGATGGAATAAAGTTGATGTTTTTAAGTGCTAATGGATTAATTGACCATAAAGGGGTATTCACTCTTCCAGTTGTATAAATTTTTAGTTCTCTTAAGTGTCTACCTTCTAGCGCTAATAATGAAGTAGTATCTGCATTTTCAAAGAACACTGTTAAAGTAACTACATTACTTGGTAGAGCTTTAATAATGTCATACACGTTTCTAGTTGTGTTTGATTTACCTACGTTTTGTAATACAACACCAATTTCAGGGGTTGTATCTTTAGCCTTATTTAAGAAGTCAATGAATTTTTGATAACCACTAGTTTTATCAACATCTAAAACAAAAACGTTTAGATCTTTCTTATCAGCATAGTAAGGATCTGATTTATTTTCTGGAGTATAGTGCCTTACAGAAATACCATCATCATAGCTGATTCCGTATTTAGAATCCTTAACAAATTCATCTGTAAGATCAGTTCTAGTTCAACCAGTAAAACCACCTTCTAAGATATCTCTTGGGTTATCAATTGCTCACTTATTAGGAGTACCTAACACTTGATAACGATAAACATCTTTTTGATATTTAATTACTGGATTAGAGTCTTCATCTGAATAACCAAATGAAACATTACCAGTGAAGTCTGGGTTAATATTAATCTTTCACGATCTATTTGATTTAGCTTCAGACATAATAAACCCATCATTATTGAATGAATTTATTGAATCTAAAAGTCAATCGATTTTAGTTTTGCCACGAGTGCTTTCAGTAAATAATTTTTCTCAGAAGATATTAAAGAAATCTTTATTATTAGAATATCCAGATTCTTTTAAGAAAAGATCGCGAGCTGCTGTATCTTTAGCACCAGCTGCACCTAGAGCTTTAGCTTTCTCAAGAGCTGCTTTTACTCTAGAAATAGAAGCTTTAGTTTTTTCATATAAAGCTCTTGCTTCACTATCACTTAAAACAACTTTACTTGGATCGTTTGGTTGTTGAGGTGCGTTCGCATCTAAACCGTAATCTTCTTTATCATAAGTTACGTATTTAATACTTGTTGTTTGAGCAAAAGTATCGTTAGGATCTGCAGGTTTGGGTTGTGGAAGCGGTTTAGGTTCAGGTTTTTTATCAGGCTTAGGTTGTTCTTGAACAACCGGAGTTTTAGTAGGTGGAGTAGGTTGATCAGGTAAATTTACATCCCTATTAGAGTTATAAACATCTTGGGCTTTACCATTCCCATCTAAAGTAACTCTATTTTGTCTTTGGATTAAAGTATCTCTATTATTACCTGAATTTTGACTATAAACTATACCTATTGTGGTACTACTAGCAATAGCTAAAGAACTTGCTGATAAAGCAACAATTTTAATGATCTTTCTTTTTTTGGAATTTAACATTGTTATCTAAACAAAAAACTAAAAGCTCATTAAATAACTATCAATCGATTAATATCTTTAATTATATAAGAAAAATGTAAATTCGTGTGAATGGACTTATAAGTATTTATAAACAACCAATAATTTAACTATAGTTCAAGATATGTAATTATTATTTAGATTATTTAAAAATCTTTTTAATTGCTTTAAATTTAGCTTCAGTATAAGGACGATATCTTAAGCTATTATCAAAACCTGATTTGGTTAATATGGTTTTCGCATAACTAAACGTTTTAAAACCAAAGTAACCATGGTAATTACCCATTCCGCTATTACCCACACCACCAAACGGTGTGTGGCTGTTAGCTATATGGATAATCGTGTCATTGATTGCTCCACCACCAAATTCTAGGGTGCTGAATACTTTATCAGTAACAACTTTGTCGTTACTAAACATATATAAAGCTAAAGGACGATCTTTGGTTTTTAGTTCTTTTAATAGTTGTTCAATATTTTCATATTTCATTATTGGAATAACTGGACCAAAGATCTCTTCTTGCATTAATTCATCATTAAAGGTTAGATTACCAATAATTACTGGATGGAAATAATACCCTTGATTGTTTTTTTGATAAACAATCTTTTCTCTAGGGGTTTTAGCTAACAGACACTCTAAACGCTTTAGATGCATATTATTAATAATATGCGTCATATTTGACTCATTAAGGTTTAGATCATCGATTTGTTTAATTAATTCCTTAATGAATGCATCGTATAAAAAACTATGAACGATTGCATAGTCTGGCGCGATACAAGTCTGTCCAGCGTTTAAGACTTTTCCAAATAAAAAACCCTTAACAGCTTTTTCTAGATCTGCACTTGCATCAACTATACAAGGAGATTTTCCACCTAGTTCAAGTGTTACAGGGGTTAGAGTAGTAGCAGCTTTTTGCATCACTTTTTTAGCCACATTACTACTACCAGTAAAGAAAATATGGTCATATTTTAATGACATCATTTCTTCAATTGTATATTTGGTATTATCCATGAAGAAAATGTACTTATCATCAAAATATTTACAGAATATTTCTAACATCAACTTAGTAGTATTAGGGACAAACTCACTTAATTTGATAATTGCTGTATTTCCTGCTGCAATAGCAGCTACCAACGGGTTAAACACTAACAACAATGGGTAGTTTCAAGGAGCAACTATCAACACATTCCCATACGGCTGGTAACGATATGAAACCTTAGAATAGAACTGAAAGGTACTTCTAGGAGCTTTAATTGGTTTCATCCACTTTTTAAGATTTTTAATGGCATAATTTATCTCTTTTTTCATTAAGATAAATTCGCTAATGTATGTCTCATAAGCAGATTTATTAAAATCTTTTTTTAAAGCTTCGTAAAAATCATTTTCATAAATATCAATGATCTCTCTTAACTTTTTTAAGTTCTCTAATCTAAATTGATAATCCTTAGTTACATTACTGTCAAAAAATTCTTTTTGACTTTGTAGGATCTCTTTTAAAGGTTTCATAAATTATGTGTTAATACTTTTATTATAAACGAATGAGACTTCCTTAATTAGGGCTCTGTCAATGAGCTAATATATAAAAAACTATGTTTTTTAGCAAAAATTAAACAAATAAATAGTTAATAACTTCATATATTATGAAGTTAATTTTAAGTATTGGTTCTTAATCTCTTTAAACAGTTTTTGTTTTTTACTTGCTTTTTGAGAATTAAAAATAATTAGGTGATTAAATGCTTCTGGATGACTAATATCTAAGATCTTAGAGTAGTTTGTTATCGGATAAAACTTCTTAGAGTTTTGTTCGTAGATATTAATTCCTAAAGAATTAGATTTCTTAGAATATAAAGTTTTATCCTTATAACTATCTTTTACCAAGAAGTATTGACTATCATCAATAATATTCTTTAATTGATCATAGATCTCTTCTCTTCTTAATTGATCATCGAATGTTCAGATGGTAAACTTGTTTTCAACAAAATAGTTATTTAATAACGTTTTTAAGATTGAGTCATCTGTCTTTATTCACAGTTGGTATAAAAACGTGTTGAAGTAGTCATCGGTTAAATATTTAAACAGGTTTAAATCAACTCTGTTGATATCGTTATCAATAAACAATGCTTCGAACATTTGTTGAATGATTTCAAAACCATAGAAATCGAATTGGTTTTGTTTAAGTAAATCAACAATTCGCTTAAACACCAACATAATAATCTGTTCTAAAACCACACTTTTGTGGTTGTAATAAACAGATTTATACATATGGTAACGCCCAATTAATAAACTCTCGATTGTCGTAATCGCTTTTTTCTCATACCCAACTTGTTTTGATTTAGGATCAAACACGATCCAACGATCTAATAGTTTAGAATCTATTGTTCCATAAGTTGCCCCTGTAAAATAAGAGTCTCTTCTTAAATAATCAATTCGATCTGCATCTAATTCAGATGAAATTAGTTGTTGCATCCATAATGGTTTTTTCTTAAGTAAAGAATTATCCTTATCGATTAATGCAGCAACATCTTCTGGATTTACATTATTCTCTTTTAAGATCGGATAGATCTCACCATCTTTGTTCAAAATTAGTTTTGCTGTCATCACTTCGTGGTGAAATCGTTCCTTACGATCATCCGTACAATTATTAAGATAAAACTCAAAAGCATGAGAATGTGGACCATGACCTAAGTCATGCAACAACCCTGCACAAATCAACGTTTGCTTATCATAATCATTGATTCTTCTAAACGTTGATTTGTTCATCATCTTTCTTAATAGTTCATACACCCCAAGACAGTGTGAGAACCGATTATGCGAAGCCCCAGGGAATAGGTTACTAGACAACCCTAGCTGTTGAATTCTTTTTAGCCTCTTAAATTCAGTTGTTTGAATCAACTGATACATCCAAGCAGTTTTATCTTGAAAAACAACTTCACTATGAATTGGATCTTTTAAGAAATAAGCTCGATTAGTTTTACTTGGCATTAGTTAAATAATTGATGGCATCATCAAGGTTTTTAAGAATTGTTTGTTTATCATACAAAGCAATTACTTTGTTTAATTCTGGACCATGTTTCTTATTAGATAAAACAATTCTTAATGGCATGTATAAATTCTTACCACCTAAAGGTTTTTCTAAAACTAAATCACCTAATTTAGTTTGGTGAGCTAACCAGTTAATAATCTCTTTAACGTTGTTGTCATTCACATCATCAAGCTCATTAATCTTTTCTTTAAATGAGATCAATAGTTGACGATAATTCGGATTAGATTTTAAGAAATCTAAATCTGCTTGATCAAGATTAGATAAACTTACTTGGGGAACAAAACTTTCTTTAATGATTTCATTGATTTGATAACCATACTGTAATTGATTCTTAAACATCAAGCAGATCTCATTAACTTTAGTTTTAATCTCATCATATTCATTAAGATCAACGTATGGTTTGATAAATGCTAAATACATTACATCATCCATATTCTTAATGTATTCAGATGATATTCAGTTTAGTTTTTTGATATCAAAGAAAGAAGGAGCTGCACTTAAGTTCTTAATCGTAAACGATTTAACCAGTGCGGGTAGATCTAAGATCTCAATATTATCTGGATGAGATCAACCTAATAAAGCAATAAAGTTAACTAGTGCTTCTGCTAAATAACCTTTTTTTCTAAATCCTTCAACGAATTGTTCGACTGCAAGATTTCTTTTAGATAACTTCTTACCACTTTCATCAACGATGATTGAAAGATGACCATAAACAAATTCATCCTTGAATCCTAGAGCTTCTTTGATAGCTAACTGATAAGGAGTATTTGAAATATGTTCTTCACCTCTTAAGATGTGAGAGATCTTCATATCATGATCATCGATTACAACTGCAAAGTTGTAAGTAGCAA
The DNA here is from genome assembly GCF_014068355.1 of Mycoplasma tullyi. Taxonomy (NCBI): domain Bacteria; kingdom Bacillati; phylum Mycoplasmatota; class Mollicutes; order Mycoplasmatales; family Mycoplasmataceae; genus Mycoplasma; species Mycoplasma tullyi. Next base: position 848,410 of record NZ_CP059674.1, read on the forward strand.
TCTGGTTTGATTTAAGAATTACTGGATCACTCATTGAACTAGTGTTGAAGATTAAATTTCCACGAATTAAATCATTTCAAGAATACTCATGATTATCTTTTAGTAATAATCTGATTGTAAAAGGGACATTATTATCTAGATTCTTTTGAATCTCTTCTTCAGATAAGCGATAACACTTTCTTGAGTAGATCGGGGGTTTGTATTGTTTTAATAAATCCTCTCGGTGTTTCTGTAATTCTTCAGGACTACAAAAACAACGATATGCTTTCTTTTCTTCTAAAAGTTGGTAAGCATATTTTTGATAAACTTCTAGTTTTTCAGACTGACGATAAGGACCGCTTTGAGTTGGGTTTCAAATTGATTCGTCAGCAAAAATATTTAATCACTTTAAATTATAAAGTTGGTTCTCAGCACCATCTTCAACGTTTCTTTCAATGTCCGTATCTTCGATCCGAACAATGAATTCACCGTTGTTGTGTTTAGCAAATAAATAATTAAATAAAGCTGTGCGTGCACCACCTATGTGGAAATAACCTGTAGGAGATGGTGCGTATCTGGTTCTAATTTTAGACATATATCTCTATATATAATTTTAATTAAAAAGCTATTTATTAACCTTCTGAATTTCAGATAAGTTAATTAGATTCTTTACTAAAGAATAAATTGTTAGTGGTCCAATCCCACCAGGGGTTGGCGTTCCATAGGAAGCGATCTGCTTAAGTTCGTCATAATCAAAGTCACCAGAAACTACATCTTTTGATTGTTCTTGATCAAAGTATTTATCGATTCCGATATCGATAAATATTACTCCTGGTTTGAATTCGTAGTTCGATAAAAACTTTGCTTTACCAACTGCTGAGATTACTAAATCTGCTTGCTTAGTTTTTTCTTTTAATAGATGATTATTTTCTTTAGTTATCAAATCAAACTGAATTTGGTGTTCATTTAAATAATTAATAATCGCTTGGTTTGATGTAATTCCATTACCAATTAACAAGATTTTTTTATTTAAAAAACTAAGCTTATATTCCTCAAATAATTCCAACACCGCATTAAGAACACAAGGAATAACTTTTTTCTTTTGTTCTTGATCAAAACGATCATACAAAAAACCATCCACATCCAGATGGATGGGAATGTTATTAATGATCTTATTTGTGTCTAATCCTTCTTTAATAGGTAATTGAACTAACACTCCGTTTGGATTACTTGAATTAATCTTTTCATTCATCTCAAGAATAAATTGATTTGTATCATCTAGATAAGAAAGATCACAAACTTCTGTTTGAATCCCTAAAGATTCGCAATAATTAATCTTATTGCGAACATAGATTCTAGAAGCTTCACTAGGATCACTAATTATGATTAATAATTTGATCTGTTGATTATTAATTCTTTTAGCTAATTGCTCTTTTAGTTTTAACGATAATTTTGCACCATCTAATTTAATAAACATAATTAGTCTTTTTTGATCATTAAATCATAATCATCAGCATAAAAGAACATTTCAGAGAAATTCTTTGTATAGATTGATGAAGATGGTTCTAGTTTTTTTCTAATCTCTTCTTTACTTAGACTCTTGAATTTATTTAAGTAGTTTTTAAATAAACTAATCATGTAGATTTTGATCTTGTTAAATAAGAAGAAATAATTCTTTTTGTTTCTAAATCTTGGGAAGACTCATTGAGTAAGACTAAAACCAACCAACCCTAATAATAAGAATAAAACAGAAGTAACTATTGAAGTTTGGAACTTGAATTGACTATCTCTTTGAGTTTCAATAATTAAACGAATGATTCCAGTTGCTAAGAAATAAAGCATCGTTCGTCCGCCGGTTTTAAGATCCTTAACAAAGTCAAGTAAAAAAACAATGATTACAAAAGCAATTACATTAAAGAATGATTCAATTAAAAAGATTGGAACTCTAAATAATGTTACGCCGTTTTCATTAATGAACATGTGTTCAAAAACTCCAGGCATTAATACTTTTAAGAAACCTCATTGTCTTAATGCTTGTTCGGTTGTTAATCCTTGACCATAAACTTCGTGGTTAAAGAAGTTACCTCATCTACCAATTGCTTGACCAATTAAGATTGTTGGAATAATTGCATCAGCATATATTCACATGCTTGCTTGTTTATAAAAGGTTTTGGTTACAAGGTTATGATTTTCATAAACTAGGTAATTTTTCTTTACGTAGTATTTTGATTTTCGCAAAATAAAGAAAAAGAAAATCAGTCCAGTAGTGGTCGTAAAGATCACCCCACCTTGAATTGCCAACCCACCTTGGTGGATTGCAAAAAACGGTGTTACACCCACTATTGAGTCCCCAATAATGAATGATCAAGCTCTTGCTCCAAAGATAATTGAGATAATCCCGATAAATACATAGTAAAAGTAAGGATTATCATCAACCTTATATTTATATTTAAGTGTAAGAATACCAGCAATAATAGCTACCAGAATCCCTGTAGCATATAAAATTCCGTAATACCTTACATCAAAAGAACCTAGCATAAAAGCGGTTCCAAAACTATCGTTTACTGTATGATTGCCTGGTGTATACATAATTAGCTATTATTCCTTTGTCATGTATTTATAATAACGTTCAACAAAGTCATCTCCTGAATTGTATTGTCAGTCGCGTTTTAGTTTTAGATCAATTACAGCACTTTCAATTAGTTCACTACTTCTACGACCTGAACTAATTGGTAAAACGTAATGAGGTACTTTGATGTTTTCAATAACTTTATAGCGTGTTTTTTGACCGGTTCGTTCGAAATTATAAGGTTGATTATCTTGAATATTTATTAATTCAACAACAATTGAGATATGCGCTGATGATTTAATTTTTTCTATTCCGTACATCTTGGTAACGTTTAAGATCCCAATCCCTCTAACTTCGATAAAGTGTTTATTGATCTCAGTTGGTCGTCCAATTAAACGATCGCCGATTCTAGCGATGGAAATCGCATCGTCTGCCACGAATAAAAAATTCTTGCGAAGCATTTCCATCGCAACTTCGGATTTACCAATCCCAGATTCCCCGATAATTAAAACACCTTCACCGTATACTTCTATTAATACACCGTGGTGTATTGTGTATTTAGCAAGTTTCTTAGAAATATAAAGACCGATTGATATATTCAATTCATTTGAATACATATCAGTACATAAAATTGGTACTTTATATTCTTTATTACATTCTTTTAAGAAAGATACATCTAAAAACGACTTGGTAAGGATTATAACTGGAGGTTGTAATTCTAACAACCTTCTTGTTTTTTCATTTCTTTCTTCTGTAGATAAAGAAGTTAAATAACAATATTCACGATTACCTAGAACAACAGCGCTCTTAATTGGATCTGATTGATAAGAACCAAATAATTCGAATGTTGGTCTTGATAACCCTGGTTTTTGAATTACACGATTTATGTTTTCTTCACCATCTATGATTGTTAGAATGACTTCGAACTTATCGTATATATCTTTTACTGTAAAACTCAAAATTAAACCTTTTATATATTTATTAATTATATTTTTAAAAGTTAACTAAGCAGTAAATAAAAAATATTGCGAGGAATCTCAAAGTTGGTATTTTGCGTTTTCTAAGGATAAAAAACTTAAGAAGTCTGTCGTAAGATTTAAAAGATTGAAATCATCTTAAGATTAAAGATTCTTAACATCAAAATTTAAGGAAGGCTAATTTCACCCTTTACGTTTTTATGTAAATAAAAGAATATATTTATACAATATTACAATATAAGTAATTATGTTTGCTTGCGGTTTTGATTTTAATGCATGGAAAACATGAGAATATCAAAGGAAATATTCTGCATTCGATTTCCTATTTAATTTCATTTGTTTCGGACTGATGGGGGTATTCATCAGTTTTCCTTGACTTTTAAGAAAACCTGATGGATCACCTAATATTGGAATCAACTTACCAATCTTTTGAATTGGGATAGCTGCTTCAATTCTGTTTGGTGCTGTGATCATTGTTAATTATGTTTTTGTCATCATCAACTTAAACAAAATTAATAATGAGTATCTTAAAGTAAAAAGAATCAACATTAGAGAGAATCATCGAATACGAGTACTGTTTAATGTTATTCAGTATGCATGACCTTTATTCTTTATCTTTATCGCTTTTAATAAAAGCTTAAAAGAAGATTACCTAAATTTATTAATTTGATCTGTGCTTCGAGCTGAACGTGTTTTCATCATGCAGATAGAAGAAAAATACATTATTAAGAACAATCCTAAGAAAAAATATTTAGAGATCAAAGCTCAAAACATTAGAACACAGGATATCATTAATGATATTCGCAGAGAATTTAAAAAGCTAGGGGCTGTAGCTGAAATCGATCAAATTAGATTTTATCAATTGTCTGGTAATCGTTCTAGAAACAATTTAGTTGTTTATAACCAAAATCAAAATCGTAATCAATCTAGACAAATTAATAATCAACCAAGATTTTTACCTGGTCGGGTTTATCAAAACCAAAATAGACAATTAAATAATCCTTACCCAAATAATCGTCCACCGGTATATCCTAATAATATGCCAAACAATATGCCGCCTAATCATGGGAATATGAATCAAAGACCACCTAAGCAATTTCCTATGGGTTCAAGGAACTTCCCTAGGTATACAAAACCACATCCATTTAAGGAAAACTAATAAGTTTATTATTTAATCTTGGGTTTAAAAAGATTGTAAGCATTATCGAATGTGAGTTGTTGGATTTCATCATCGCTCACATTTTTTAATTCAGCGATCTTTTCAACTGTATATTTAAGATATAAAGAATTATTTTCTTTTCCTCTAAAGGGATGAGGTGTTAAAAACGGAGCATCTGTTTCTACAAGCAATTGTTCATTTTTAATTAATGGAATAGCTTCTTGTAATGTTTTAGCATTCTTGAAAGTTACAACACCTGGAATTGAATAGTATTTAACTATCTTAGTTGGTAGTTGCTCAAGCAATTTATAAGTTTCAACATCCTGAGAGAAACAATGAAAAATTATAGGAACTAAAACTTCTTTACTGCGTAAATACTCAACGATTTCTTTATGTGCATTTCTAATGTGCAACATAAGTGGTTTTTTATATTTGTTAGCTAGTTCTAGATGCATATCTAGAAATTGATATTGAATAGCTTTATATTGGTCTGTGTAATAAAAATCTAAACCGCATTCACCAATACCCACAATTTTGTTATCTGGTTCAGATAATATTTCTTCAAAAACAGCCCTAACTTCTTCAAGATTATGATCTTGAACATCGTTAGGATGTACAGCGATACAAGCTGAACAATTGTTGTATTGTTTAGTAATTTTGTTAGCTAAAATGCTATCTTCTAATGATGTTCCAACTACATTGATGTAAATGTTTTCTTCCTCAAATGCTTTTAATAGTTCATCATGTTTAGGGTATAGTTGTAAACTATTAACGTGACAGTGCGTATCGTATAGTTTGTATTTCATAAGTTATTTACCAAGACAAAAGTTTTTAAAGATTTCATCTATTAAATCATAATCTTCGTATTCGGATAACACCTTTAATAATGAATTGTTAGCTTCATTTAAGTGTTGAATAACAAGATCATGATATTGGTTTGGATCGTTTAATATTAAATTAATATTGTGTAAAGCTGTTCGTAATAAATTGATCTGTCATTCTTCTTGGAAGATGCTGTCTTGTTTGTTTTCGTCGTTAAAAATAGCTAAACTTGTTTTTTCTAGGTATTCAACTAGTTCACCAATATCGTTATTTTTAGCACTAATCTTTATTTTAATTTCACCAGTGTTTAAAGTTGGATCAACCTCATCTACTTTATTACCCACTAAAACATATTGTTTTTTATTGTTAATCAGATATTTGTAAATCTTGGTTTTGTCATAGCCTTCATACTTATTTAAATCGATAAGATAGATTACTAAATCTGATTTATCAATTGCTTCAAAACTTTTATTTATTCCAATTTGTTCGATCTGATCACTGCTTTTTCTGATTCCAGCAGTATCAATAAGATTAATTATCAATTGATCATTTAAAATGATCTGTCCTTCTATTGTATCCCTAGTAGTTCCTGGGATGTTGGTAACTATTGCTTTTTGTTCATTTAAAAATGCATTTAATAGTGAAGATTTTCCTGCATTAGGTTCGCCAACAATAGCAACTTTTATACCTTCAGAAATTTGTTTTAATTTTAGTGATTTATTAACAATTCTTTCCAGTTTTTGCCGTATATTTGTTAAATTTTCGAATTCTTCTGTTAATTCTTCTTTTTCGTCTTCGTATTCTGGATAGTCGATAGCAATTTCAACTAAACCTATAAGTCTAAAAATTTCTTGTTGAATATTTTTTATATCTCTAGAATATTCTCCACTTAATGCTTTAATGCTCGTAGAGTGACTTAAGTTGTTTCTCGAGAAAATCAAATCATGAATTGCAGTAGCTTGATTAAGATCTATTTTCTTGTTTATATAACTTCGTTTAGAAAATTCCCCTCTTTGAGCTAAATGAGCCCCGTGTTTGTTTAATAACGCCATAATTTTGTTAATAACGAAAAGCCCACCGTGACAGTTTATTTCAACAGAATCTTCTCCAGTAAAGCTTTTTGGTGCAACAAACTTCATTAATAAAACATCATCGATAACTTCTTTGTTATCAACTATTTTTGCATGTTGAATTGTATAACCTTCTTTAGTTATCTCTTTGTCACAAATTTGATTAATGATCTCGTAAGTATCTGGTCCAGATAATCTAATTACATGAATTGCACTATTATAAGGGGCTGTTGCTAAAGCATAAATGGTTTCGTATTTTTTCATGATTTTATTAATCAATAATACTTATTAAAATTGCGTTTTTAGATAAGTTTAAATTTAAGTTGTTTAAAATCGGTATTAATTTATTTTTTCTTTTAAAATCACCGGTAAAAATTAAATAATTAAGAACCAAACTTATTTCATAATAATCTAATTTTTCAAAAAGATCTCTAATTTTAATTATTTGATCAAATTTCTTATTGTTTACTTCTAATAATTGAACTAATTCTAATAGCTTAAAAATATCTTTATTAGCTTCGTACTGCAAGATATCATCATAACTATAAAACATAGTTCTGATAACATCTAATTCTTTGGGTTTATACTTATTTTTAAATTCCACTTTGTCTTCGTAAGAATTAGTAGAATATCTGACACATCTACTCACGATTGTATCTAAGATGCCGTAAGGTTTTCTGGTAGTTAAAATTCCTATCGTGTTATCTTTTGGTTCTTCAAGGAATTTTAATAAAGAGTTTAGTGATTCTTTATTAGCTTTTTCAATCTGGTGAATTATATAGATTTTGATTCCTCTACTCTCAAGAGCGGTATTATTAAATTTATTTTGAATATCTATTATCTCTTGCTTTCTAATAACGTTATTATGTGGATAAACATGAATTAAATCATAATAACCATTGTTAATGATTTTTAGACATCATACACATTTTTTGCATGGTTTGTTTGCCTCTGTACAAACAATATTAATTAAATATTCCTCTAAGTATCTTTTTAAATAACAGCCTTTGTTTTCAAACAAAAGAATAGGGGTATATTTATTAGTTGATTCCATGATTTTTTACGAAATTCGTAATAATATTTATTACTTGATCATAAATAGTATCTAAATCTAATGAAGCGTTAATGATCTTAGCTTTTTTATTGTCTTTTATTGTCTCTAGATACGAATTTCTAATTTTATGAATACGTTCTTTTGTATAAGCATCTAAATGATTCATTGTGCTTCGTTCAGATATTCTTTTAGCTGCTATTTCAGGATCAACATCGAATAATATTGTTAAATCTGGTTCTAAACCATCTGTAACGTATTCGTTAATCTTTTTGATTTTTTCAAATCCTGCGTTTTTAATCAATCCTTGATAAATTCAAGAAGAAACAACGAAACGATCGCAAATGATAATTTTGTTCTCATCTAGGGCAGGTAAGATTTTTCTTTTTAAATGCTCGTTTCTTGATGCACAAAACAATAAAGCTTCTGTTAACGGATCAGAGTTTGATAACTTCATAATTAATTCACGAACAGCCTCAGAATTATCACAACCCCCTGGTTCACGTGAATAAATTATTGGTTGAGAATCGATTGAGGTATATTCGTTCATCATTCTTTTGAGAAACGAACTTTTGCCTGATCCATCAACTCCTTCAATTACAATAAAAACTCCTTTTTTCATGCAGTTTATTTTTTTATCTATCTAATGTATTCTTTGCCTAAATATTTAACTAAAGCTTTAGGAACTTTAATTGACCCATCTTTTTGTTGATAATTTTCTACAATCGCTACAAACAAACGGTCATGAGCTAGAGCACTAGCATTAAGTGTGTGAACGTATAAGTTTTTCTTTGAGATCACATCTTTGAATTTGATATTAGCTCTTCTAGCTTGGAAATCGCCACAGTTTGAAATTGAAGAGATTTCACGATATTTATTTTCAGATGGAATCCACACTTCTAGATCATATGTTTTAGTTGCACTAAAACCCATATCACCAGTACATAAAACCATACGACGGTATGGAAGTTCTAATAGTTCAAGAATCTTTTCAGCATCCTTAGCCATTGCTTCATGTTCTTGTTTAGAAGTATGTGGATGCACAATCTTAACCAATTCGGTTTTATAAAACTGGTGCTGACGAATTAATCCTTTGGTATCTTTACCAGCGCTACCAGCTTCAGATCTAAAACAAGCAGTAGAAGCTGTATAGTATTTAGGTAAATCTGATTCTTTTAAGATCTCATTACGATGTAAGTTAACTAATTGTACTTCAGCGGTAGAAGCTAGATAATAATTAGTTCCTTCTAGTTTAAAAACATCCTCAACAAATTTAGGGAACTGCCCTGAACCATAATAAGAATCCTTATTAATAATTACAGGTGGTAAATATTCTTCATATTTATCAGCATTAACATCTAAACAAAATTGCTGAATAGCGCGCATTAATCTAGCGCCATCTTTTTTATAGATTGAAAATCTTGATCCAGTTATCTTAGTAGCTACATCAAGACTAATCATATCAAGCTTGGTTGCTAATTCATAATGTGGTAACGGTTTGAAATCAAAGAAAGTTGGCTTTCTAGATTTAAACATTTCCACATTTTCTTTTTCATCTTTACCGATTGGTACATCTTCAGTTGGTAAGTTAGGAATACGTTGATAAATATAATCGAATTCTTCTTTGATCTCATTATATTTAGCTTCGTTTTTTTCTAATTCAGAACGGATTAATCCACCCTCTTGAATTAGTTTTTTTCTTTGATCATCTAATTCAGCACTACCTGCTTTTTTAGCATTAAGATTTTTTTGTTCGTTTAGCTTTTCAATCGTTTTAAGTAAACTACTTAATTGTTTTTCTAAACGCAAAAATTCATCGTATCAGTCTAAATTAAATGATCGACTTTTAAGCTGTTCTCTAATCTCCTTAGAATTAGTTTTTAAGAGATTTTTGTCTAGCATAATATCCTATTTTACCTATTATTCGTTTTCTTGATTTTCTTGTTCTTGATTTGAATCTTCTGAAGATGATTCTGTTTCAGAATTATCTGAACCAACTTGTTGACTGTCATCCTGTTCAACACCAAAGATCGCTACAGATTGTAGAGTTTCTTTTTCGTTTAATGAGATTAATTTTACACCAGAGGTGTTTCGCCCTTGTTCTGAAACTTCAGCTAATGGAACACGAACGATCTTACCTGTTGATGAAATCATTAATAATTCTTCATTACCATTAACTAATTGGGTACTAATAATATCTCCAGTTTTAGGTGTAACTTTGATCGTAATCACCCCTTTAGAACCACGATTGGTCATTCGGTATTCTTCACGATCAGTCATCTTCCCAACACCTTTTTCACAAACAGCAAGTAGTGAATTACCTTCGTTTGATGATGATAATCCGATCACTTCATCTTTAGGGTTTTTGAATTTAACACCAATTACCCCTTGAGCAGCTCGACCCATCGCACGAACAGCATCTTCTTTAAATCTTACTAGTAAACCAGATGAAACACCGATGTAAATTTCTTCGTCACCAGCAGTTTTAATTACTTTAAATAAACTATCGTTTTCAGTTAATTTAATCGCAATTTTTCCGTTATTTTGAATTCTAGAGAATTCAGAAGCTTCAGTTCGTTTAACTAAACCTTTTTTAGTTGAGAAGAAGAAATAACCACTGTCATAATCATTAATTGATAACAATGACATTAGTTTTTCATCTTTTTCAATGCTAATTAAATTAATAGCTGGAATCCCTTTAGAGATTCTAGAACCTAAAGGAACTTGGTGAGCTCTGATTCGATAAACTTTACCATAATTGGTAAAGAATAATAGATCAGAATGAGTCGAACACACAATTAATGATTCAACATCATCATCTTCATATGTGTTCATTCCCTTAACTCCAACACCACCACGGTGTTGAACTTTATAAGCACTGATCGGAATTCGTTTTAAGTATCCTTTAGATGATCTAGTAATTACTACTGTTTCAACAGGAATTAATTGTTCGTTGTCAATTGTTGAATTAAGACCATAACAGATCTTTGTTCTTCTTTCATCACCAAACTTGTGATCAATTTCATCAAGTTGATCAGAAATAATCCTAATTCTTCTTTCTTTATTTTCTAAGATCTCTTCTAGATCTTTAATTAATTCTTTAAGTTTAGCTAATTCTTTTTGTAAGTTTTCACGTTCAAGTCCACTTAAACTTCTTAAACGCATATCAAGAATTGCTTTAGCTTGTAGATCACTAAGTTCATACTTAGACATTAAAGTATTCTTAGCATCTTCATTATCTTTAGCATTCTTAATGATCTCAATAACATCATCGATGTTATTAGTGGCAATCACTAAACCTTCAACGATATGAGCTGAAGCTTTAGCTTTTTTCAGTTCGAAATTAGTTTTTCTTAATAAGATATCAAACTGATGATCGATGTAGATTTGCAATGCTTCTTTAAGGTTAATAACTTTTGGTTGGTTATTTACCAAAGCAAGCATTGCTACTGAAAAGTTAGTTTGTAACTGAGTAGATTTATAAAGTTGATTTAATAAAACTTCAGGAATAATATCGCGTTTAGTTTCAATAACAATTCGAATTCCTTCACGGTTAGATTCATCACGTAAATCAGCGATTCCTTGGATCTGTTCAGTTTTTACCAGATCGGCAATCTTATTAATCAGATTAGCCTTATTCACCATATAAGGAATCTCAGTAATAACGATATTGCTTTTATTATTCGCTAATTCTTCAATTTCAGATTTAGCTCGAACTGAAACTGAGCCTCGGCCGGTGTTGAAGTATTCATCGATACCAGCTTCACCTAAGATTTCAGCTGCTGTGGGAAAGTCTGGACCTTTAATGAATTGTTTTAGATCATCAATAGTTGCTTCTTCATTAACTAATAAATGTTTGATTCCACCAATTAATTCACTTAAATTATGTGGGGGAATATTAGTCGCCATCCCTACAGCTATACCACTAGAACCGTTTGCTAATAAGTTAGGAAACAACGAAGGTAAAACAACTGGTTCTTGTTCTGAAGCATCATAGTTATCTACAAAATCAACGGTATCCTTATCGATGTTGCGCAACATTTCAGCTGAGATCTTAGACAATCTCGCTTCAGTATATCTCATAGCAGCTGCACTATCACCATCGATCGAACCAAAGTTACCATGCCCATCAATTAACATGTATCTTAATGAGAATGGTTGTGCCATACGCACCATCGTGTCATAAATAGCGCTATCACCGTGAGGGTGGTATTTCCCCATAACGTGACCAACGATCTGAGCTGATTTACGATACGGTTTATCATGAGTTAAACCTGAAGTGTAAGCACCATATAAAACCCGACGGTGTACAGGTTTTAGACCATCTCTAGATTCAGGTAAAGCTCTTGAAACAATTACTGACATGGCATATTCCATGAATGATGTTTCAAGTTCTTTGGTAATTGATGCTTCTTTAACTACTGTTTTATTCAGTAATTCTTTTATATTATTTTTATCGTTAGGATTCATTGTTTAACCTGATTATCATTAGAAGTCAATATTCTTAACTAATTTAGCATTCTTTTCAATGAAGTCACGGCGTGGTGAAACTTCATCACCCATTAGTAGGGAGAATGTTCGATCAGCATTAGCAGCGTCGTTGATTGAAACTTTTAATAAAGTTCGTTTTTCTGGATCCATGGTTGTTTCTCAAAGTTGAACATCATCCATTTCTCCAAGCCCTTTATAACGTTGTAATTCATAACGCACATTTGGGTTTTGATTCTTTCATTCTTCTAATTGTGCGTCTGAATAAATGTATTTGTTTTGCTTGTTGTAACTAACACGATATAAAGGTGGTTGGGCAATATACACATGTCCTTTTTCAATCAATGGGAACATGTGTCTAAAGAAGAACGTTAATAATAAAATTCGAATATGAGCACCGTCAACATCAGCATCGGTCATGATGATGATCTTGTTATAACGGATCTTTTCAAGTGAAAATTCGGGATTAACACCAGCACCTATTGCAGTTATTAATGTTCTAATTTCTTCGTTTTTAAAGATCTTTTCGTGGTTTGCTTTTTCTACATTTAACACCTTACCACGTAATGGTAAGATTGCTTGATAGAAACGGTCGCGACCAGATTTAGCTGAACCACCAGCCGAATCCCCTTCGACGATGTACAGTTCAGATATTTCCATATCTTTAGTTGTACAATCAGCTAACTTACCAGGTAGTGAAGCTGATTCGAATGGTGATTTTCTAGCAGATTCAAGTGCTGCTTCAGAACGTTTACGTGAAAACATTGCTGAAACTGCTTTAGCAGTAATCTTAGCGGCTTCTTCTGGGTTTTCTAAGAAGAATCTCTCTAATAGTTCAGACACTACACTATTAGTAAACTCTCTTACTTCAGTATTACCTAAACGATCCTTAGTTTGACCTTGATATTGAGGTTCAGAGTGTTTAATTGAGATAATTGCAGTTAAACCTTCACTAAGATCTTCTTTGCTAATCTTGCCATCAGTTTCTTTAATGAATTTCTTTTCTAGTGCGTAGCGATTAATGATCTTATAAAGCGCGTTTTTAAACCCTTCTTCATGGGTTCCACCTTGGTTGGTGTGAATGTTATTACAGAACGAATAAGTTGAGTTGTAATATCCATTAGTGTATTGAAACGCAACTTCTAGTAACATCGTTACTTCTAGATTTCTCTTAGGTAAAGTAACTTTAGTTTTCTTCTCACCATAAATGATTTGGGGAATAATAGGTTCTTTAGAAGCATTTAAGTTTTCAACGTATTGCTTAATTCCACCTTCGTATAATCATTCTTGTTTAGTCTTCTTATCAGTTCTTTCATCATTAAAGATGAATCTAATTCCTTTGTTTAAGAAGGCTAATTGTTCAATACGATCAGCAATTACAGTTTCATCATATTCGAATTGTTCCATAACACTAAAGTCTGGAATAAACTGAATTCTGGTTCCTTGTTTCTTATCATCTTTTCCAATTACTTCTAATGGTTTTAATGGAACACCGCCATCCTTAAATTCAATGTAATGAATATTGTAATCACGGTTAACTCAAACTTTAAACGATGAACTTAATGCGTTTACTACTGAAGCACCCACCCCGTGTAAACCACCTGACATCGAATAAGTATCACTATCAAACTTACCACCAGCGTGTAAGATTGTTAAAACAGTTTCAACTGTAGACTTATTAGTCTTCTCATGGATATCAACCGGAATCCCACGACCATCATCTTCTACTTCAACTAAGTAGTTATCTTTCAAAGTAAGTTTAACAGTTGTTCCATAACCTGCCATCATTTCATCAACAGAGTTGTCAATGATTTCTCAGATCATGTGATGAAGACCTTTTTGATCGGTAGAACCAATATACATTCCAGGTCTTTTTCTAACAGCCGATAATCCTTCAAGGACCTTAATACTTTGAGAGCTATATTGATCTTTTTTTGTGTTGTCCACTTTTGGTTGTCTCCTAGCTGAAACTTCAACTTATAGCACTAATAATAAAAGATATTACTTTTAACGATATTATTTCCTTAAAAGTAATCTGTTATTTGTATTTAGTTTTATGCCATTTTTATTACGCATAATTCAGTTTTTTAAGCACTCAAACCGAGGTTGCATAATGTAGCTTAATTATAACATATATCAACCTTAATTATTGAACTGATAAGTCTTATAATTAAAGATTTTTGTATTAGGATTTTTGTTATTTTCACTAGGTACTAAGAACCATAAACTACTCTTTTCATTGTTGAGCATACTAGAGAAGATTTTTAGGCGTTTTTCGACTTTTGAAACCACCTTAAAACGAACGATCAAATCCCCTTGTCAACCTAGAGCAACATTACCCTTACCAAAGAACTCTGAGATGTCTCCGGTTTTGGTGTTCTCTGGAACAATAAACGCATAGTTTCGTAGTTCTTCGTGTCAAATTTCAAAGCTACGATTTAGATTAATAACTTTAATCTTGATCGGAATATTAATAATCTTTTGACTATCAATTTCATCTTGAGTAACTTCAACAATCGCTTCAATATTAAAGTACTTCTTTAACAACAATCAAGAACTAAAGTCATAACGATGTTTCAGATACTCGATTAATTCATTTTCAGAAATATCATATCTAATTACATCTGATCGATTAATTAGTCTTTTAACTAAGTTGTTAGGTAAACTGAAACTTGTATCTAATTCATAGAAAGCACAAGAGATATCAAAATCTAGAAATGCCCCTAATCCATCAATTGAAATCTTATCAAACTTGTGATAAAGGTTATATTCTTCGTAGTAATAATTAGAAGGATTAAAGTCTCATTGTTGAGTTAAACTTACATTTTTTGTAAAGTTTTCATGTCAAACCTCAACACCTGAGTATTCGTAAGTTAAACCATCAGCCGAAAACTCAAAAGTCTTAGAGTTCTCATGATCTAACATGAAATCATATTTTTCACGTTGAACTTCATCTGAAAGGATTGAATAAGCATTATTGATTTGTACAAATTTATCATGTCCGTCTTTATTAACATCGGGATGATATATTTTTGCTAATCGTTTATATGCAGACTTTATTTCACTCAGTGTGGCGTCTTGATCAACTTCTAATAATTCGTATAACGTCATAATTAGTTTGTAGATGAAGGTGCTAAGATCTGAACGAACTTAAGTTTGAACTGATCATTGTTCTTTTCACAAACCTTCAAAATACAACCAGATATAGCTGATTGTAATAAAAGCTTAAATTCTATATCTTTTGATTCGAACATCTTGATATGTTCTTGTAGATAAAAAGGATTAAGATTTATATCCTTAGCTTCTCCTTGGAATTCGCTGATATCAAATTCAGAACTATAAGAAGCAATATCAAAAGAATTAGTGCTTATCTTTAAAGTATTCTTTAAGATCTCGAAATTAGCATCAGCGTTGTTCTTTCCTTGATCTGAAAGTGATAAAACTCCTGTTAACGATTGAAGGTTGTTGCTGATTAGATCTTTGTCTACAACAAAGCTACTAACAACTTGGTTAGCGTTTAGAATCTTCTTAAATTCAGGAAATGGTTCGTTTTCAACTCTTAAGTATAAAACGAACTTATTGTTTGTTAGCACAACTTTATCACTCTTCTTACTGATCTTCAATAATAGTTGGTCTTTGTCTTTTAAGAATGCAGCAACGTAAGAAAGCGAAAGAGCGTTGACTGAAAAATTGAATTTAGCTTTAAGAGCATCTTCAGTGTCATTCACTTGATAATAACAACTAGATAACTTAATTGCGTCAGACCCAGTGATTCAAAGATTCATATCATCTGGATCTTTTTGAAAATTGATAGCCGAACTAATAGAGCTTTTTGTAGTTTGGAACGAAGTTGAGTGGATAACCTTTTTGATGCTTTTAGCGAACAGAAAGCTATCTACATCAATAACACTGAAATTAGAATCATCGATTTCGATTTCAGGATAAGAAACATCTTCTTCAAGATTAAGTGATGTTTGCATCTTTCCAGCTTTGATAATTAACTGATTATCCAGTTTAGCTAGTGTGAAGTTGTCTGACACGATAGATTGAATAATCGTGATAAGTTTCTTTGCATTAACAATTACTTCACCTTCTTCTTCAACATCAATGTCATCTTCAATTTTGTAAATTGAAGAAACTTGTCCATTGCTAGAGTATATTTTGCACTCTTTGTTGTCAATCTTAATATAAAGATTCTTTAAGACTTTTTCAAAGTTGTTGTCAGAAGAAAAATTACTTGAAAACTTAATAGCTTCTAAAAAAGAGCTTTTGCTAGTAAAAAATTTCATTTCATATATTTTAATATTTTAATTTTTATTATTTGCCTTGCGAATTGTTGATAAATCTGGGGATAACTCGATAAAGGAGCGAACCAAATAAATGTACATTAAAATATTTATATTTTAATGTAAATATTATAACACTTTTCCACAAAAACGTGTATTATATATAAGGGATTTTAATATTTATTTAACTATATTACTATGTAATATAGTTATAGCAAAAATATAACGCAAGTTACAAATAGATAACAGGAAATTTAGTTAAATTGAAGCCTTTTTGCTTCTGAAAGAGTGTTTTTAGTACTCAAATCTTTATACTTTTTCGAATTATCGTAAAAATACTTGGCAGTAAATATATAATTCAATATTAAATAAATCTGATCTTAGTATTAATATGATTTCAATATTGCTTATTTAAATATCTTTTTAATATGAAAAAAATATTACTATTTTTACCGATATAATTGCTTTTTTAATCTGTATTATGGATTAGAAACCGAAAATAAATTATTTAAATAAACATATTAGCTAATCTATTAAAAAATATATTAGCTATTACATCAAAAGAGATTAATATTTAGAATAATATTAAAATAATACACAATATTAAAAAAATATTTTCCTTTTATCAAACACCGCTTATTTTGTAGTGCATTGCTAGCGCAAATACAACTTAACAAGAATTCTGCAAATATCTAGTATAAAAACCTTTTTTATAGCAATACGATTTTAATATTATTTAAATATTATTTATTTTACCCGTAATCAGCATTGAATAAAAAGTGAAGTTAATAATATTAATAAAATATCATGGTGTAGATCTTCGAAAGAAGAAATAATATTATTTTAATAGGGCTAGCAATAATGCACTAAGTTGATAATATTTAAACAATATTAAAAAAATATTAATAACTTTATTTTAAATAAATTAACAGAAAATACTAAACAAATTATTTTAAACAATATCTTTATCCAAAGCGACTTAAAAACAATATTAGAAAATATCTAATATAAAAATGATATTGTTTTGAAATCGACAGATTTAACACAATATTGCTTGAATATTAATATTACAACAATATTAAAACCATATTATAGAGTATTATGCTGATTTAAAATAATTGGAAATTGTTCAATCTTATTCATAATATTCAAATAATATTAGTCTTATTAAGTATCTATACTTTCATTCACTAAACACTTATAAATTAATAGTACTGAAATAATATTCTTTTAATATTATATTTACAACTGAACAAAATTAAGGAATTAAAACAATATTGTTCTGATATTATTAAAACTATTTATTTTCAAACCCTTAATTCACGTTTCTGCCATATAAGTACAAATTAGTACTAATAGTTGTCTAATGATCGTTTGCTAATAGGACAACAAAATATTTACCAATAAGGTTGTTAAATTAATCTGTAGAAAAATATTATTCTTCTAATACAAAGAATGCCATTATGTTCTATTTTAAAAAACCTCTAAAACCAAATATTCGAATAATATTTTATTAATATTATTCCCATATATAAACTTAATAGTTCGTTATATTAATTCATTAGCATTTAAGTATGGAAATACTAGGAATTTAATACCTTATTAATATTAAATAAATATTATTAAAATAACCGTACTTTTCTATGTTTATTTCGCAACATAAAGGGCAAACAATTATTCGAATAAATATTGTTCAATAACAAAACAATATTATTTTAATATCAATATTATATTGTTATAATATTTATAATGCTAAATTATGATTATTTCCTTCATTAATAATAAAGGTGGTGTTTTGAAAACAACACTAGCTACTAACATATGCGGTGTGTTTTCTAAATTTTTTCCTAAGTCAAGATCTGTCATTGTTGACCTAGATGGGCAAGGTAACGTATCTGCTACATTTGGTCAACATCCAGAACGTTTAAAAAACACACTTATCGATATCTTCAGAGGTGAAAAAGATATTGATGATTGTGTCTTAAACGTATTTCCTTCTATAGATATTCTTCCATCTAATCACGAACTTAGTTTCGTTGATATGGATGTAGCGAGAAAAGAATACAAACTATCTGTAATAAAAAACCTAATTGAAAAATTAGAAGAGATGTATGATTTTGTATTCTTAGACACTCCTCCTGCAATGTCTACTATCGTTTCTGTGTCTATGCATATATCAGACATGATAGTTATTCCTTTTGAACCAGATCAATATTCAATCTTAGGTTTGTTAAGAGTTATAGATACAATTGAAACTTTTAGAGAAAGAAATGAAGATCTAAAAGTTTTAGTTGTTCCCACAAAAGTTAATGCAAGAACGAGATTACATAATGATGTCTTAAATATAGTAAAGACAAAACTAAGTAAAAAAGATATTCCATTAAGCAAAAATATAGTTTCTTTTACAACAAAATCATCTGCATCTGTAGGTTATGAAAAATTACCAATAGTTTTAATTAATCAACGATCGAAATACCAAGAAGAATACATCGAAATCACCAAAGAGATTATTAATTTATTAAAGGAAAACAAGAACAATGGAAAATAAGAAAACAAAGAAAAAAGAAAGAAGATTCACAGATCTTAGTGCGGATCTAGATGATGAAGTTGATACAATTGATCCGGAATACGAAGATTCTCAAGAAATAAAAATTGAAATGAATAAAAATAATCAGGTTATAGATAAAAATGACCCGTTCTTTTATTCTGAATCATTTGAAGAAGCAAGAATTCAACTTATAAAAGATAAAAAAGCCGAAATAGTTAAAGAAAAAGTTGAAGAAATACCGGTAAAAAACGAGATTTCTCAACCTAAAAAAGAAGAAACTGTTAAAGACGTTTACATCGATAGCAGTTTAGAAATTGCGAGTCAAGAACCTTTAACCAAAGGTATGCATTTTTACACAAACTCAAGAATTATTAGAAAAGTTAGAGAATGCGCCAAAAATAAAGGACTAAGCATATCAAGATTAATTACAATGATTCTTGATAAAAGTATTAAAGAG